>JABWAM010000329.1 GCA_013360985.1 Verrucomicrobiia bacterium
GAGCCGCCGCCGCGCGGCGACGCCGCCCCGTCGGCGCCCTCATTCGCGCCTTCGCCCGAGTCCGCGCTCTACGAGGAGGTCGTGCGCGCCTTATCCCAGCGCTATGCCGATCCCGCGCTCGTCGCTCCGCCCCGCCTCGCTCAGGACGCTCTGCAAGGCCTGCTCGCCTCGCTCGGCCCTTCGGCCCGCCTCCTCAACAAAACGAATGCGGTTCCCCCGCGCGCCGGCTCCCCAGCGCTCGGAGACGTCGCCGCGCTCACCCCGTTTCTCGGCTACGCGCGGCTGAAACAGGTCGCGCCCGGCGCGAGCCGCCTTCTCCGCGCCGAAGTGGAACGCCTGCGCAAAAACGAACATATCCAAGGGTTCATCCTCGATCTGCGTTTCGCCTCGGGAACCGCCTGGGAGGAAGTCCCCGCGCTCGCCGCCGTCTTCGTGCCCGGTGGACGCCTCCTTCTGCGCGTCTCGCGCGGCGCCGCATCCGAATCGATCGAAACCCCGCGCGACGACGCGCCCGTGGAGATCCCGCTCGTGGCGCTCGTCAATCGCGCGACCTCCGGCGCCGCCGAACTCCTTGCCGCGACGCTACAGGACCAACGCCGCGCGGTTCTCCTCGGCAACGCCGCCTCCGCGGGAGACGCCTTCGAAACCGCCGATATCCCGCTCGCCGACGGACGAATCCTCCGCCTCGCTACCGGGAAGTTCGTTCTCCCCCATTCGGGCCCGTTCTTCCTCCGCGGCGCGCAACCGGATGTCGTCGTATCCCTGGATCCCAAGGTCGAACGGGAGGTCTTCGCCCAACCCTTTCGCGAACCGGAACCGCGCGTCGAGCCGCGTTACGCCAGCGAGGCGATCCTGACCGGACGCGAGATCGCCCCTCCAATCCGCGACTCAAAAACCGCGCAACCCGAGAAAGAGCCCGCGACCAATCGCGATCTCGTCCTCCTCCAGGCGATGGACCTCCTCCGAAGCGTCCACGCCCTCAACCTCAGTTCGCCGGCGGCGCCGACGGCCTCCTCCCTCCGCTAACCCGCCGCCCAAAACCATGGCCGCGCGATCCACCGAAGCCGAACGACGAGCCAAGGTCGCCGAGGCCTGCCTCGCATTCGGCGCCGACCTTCTCCGCACGCGTTTGAGCAGCGTCACCGCCCTGGAAGCTCGCGCGGCGGCGCGCGACCTCTTCGTCTGGTTCGCCGATCACGAAGCGTTTCAAGAGCCGAACCATCTCGTCGCCGCGCAATGTGTGGCCTTCGCGCGCGCGCTCCTCGAACACCGCGCCTCGGCCACCGCCGGCGAAGCGCTCGAAGCCATCCGCGACCTCTATGCCGCGCTCGTGCGGTAGCCCGCAGAGATGAGGATTCTCCACGGAGATCCCTCCGGACCCCGAACGCGAAACGGGAAAGCGCGACGGAAGAACGCCAAAGCCGCTTCGTGATGAAGCCTCGGGACTCCGCCTTGGAGACGGTCTGCTCGGAACCCGCAGAGAGTCCTTCCCTCCTCTCCATCTCCCCAAGTCGCCATCTCGGCCTGCGCTCTCAACCATCCAAGGCCTGAATGACCGCGGGCGTCCTCGCCCGCCGCCATGCGTCAACTCATCGTCCTGCTCGACCGCCTCATCAAAAACCCAGACTTCGTCCTCGCGTAAGAACACCGTTGCTTCGCGGGCAACCTCCTCCTCTCCGCCCCCTCCCCCACGCACATCGAACCCTGTCCATCGCCCTCTCTCGGGGGAAGCGGCGGCCTTCGCGGAAAACTCTTCGTCAGTTCCGCTCCGGCTTGCGAGGCATGTCGGCGACCAGACGCCAGATCCCTCCCTGCCGCGCAAGCACCTCGCGCCAAAGCGCGCCCGTCGCTTCCGTGAAGACGTCCGATGGCTGCGCGCGCGCGGTCACCCAGCAGCCTTCCTCGAACTCCCCCTCGAGTTGGCCGCCCCCCCATCCGGCATAGCCCGCGAAACCCCGGATCCTCGACGGAGACGCCGACGCCGCCAACGCTTTCACCTCCTCCAAACTCCGCACCCAGGCCACCCACGGAAGCACGTTCATGTCCGAGACGCCGGGGCTCTCCACGAGAAAACTCAACGCCTGCGGTTGAACCGGCCCGCCGAGATAAAGCGGCGCGCGCGCAAACAAATCGTCGGCCTTTTCTTGGAGAACTTCGGAAACGGTATGGCGCGTGGGACGATTCATCACCAAACCGATCGCCCCCTCGCGATCGTGATGCACCATAAAAATCACGCTCCGCTCGAAGTACGACGCCGCGAGCCGCCCGCTGTCCAGGATCATCTTCCCGGCAACCTGGAGGTTCGCGCCGCTCATCGCGCCTTACGCTGCCTCTTTTTTCTTCCTTCGTCAACTCGCTCCCGATCTCCCAAACCCCCGCGTAAGGCGTGGGGGGAGTCCATCCTCGGTCGAGGAACATGCAACGCCCTCGCCACATTTTGGACTCAAGCCGCGGCCGCGGCGCCGCCGGCGGCGGCGCCCTCCCTCGCTTCGCGACCGAGCGGATTTTCCTCAAGTATGGACGATGGAAAGGTAGGGCGAG
>JABWAM010000330.1 GCA_013360985.1 Verrucomicrobiia bacterium
GATTGTCGCGGCGGCGGCGGGCGGCGCGCGGCCCTGGGAGCGTCTTCATCCGGCGACGCGGGTCTTCATGGCGCTGCGGATGGCCGTCAACGACGAGATCGGCGCGCTGCGGGAGGGATTGGAAGCCGTCGGGGCGCTGCTGACGACCGGTGCGCGCCTTGCCGTGATCAGTTTTCACTCCGTCGAGGATCGCGAAGTGAAGCGATGCTTCCGGGAATGGAAGCGGGCGGGAATGGCGCGTGTGCTGACGCTCAAGCCGCTCGCGCCCGGCGAGCAGGAGACGCGGGAGAACCCGCGCGCGCGGAGCGCCCGTCTGCGCGTAGCGGAAATGACGGGCAACCCAATTTCAACATCACCAGGAGAAACCGATGGCACGCAACCGAAGAAAAGCTGAAGGCGAACTGACGTGGCGCAGCGCGTTGAAGCGGCTGACGATCCTGCTTTTGGTCGTCGGCTTGTCGCTTGGCCTGCTCGCCATCCAACGGCGCAATGTCGCCCTGGGGGAGATGCAGGGGCGGCTCGAGGAGGAGATCAAAAAGGAGAAGCGCGCGGTCGCCGATCTCGGGGCGAGTTTCAATCGCGCGGCGACGCTCGACGAACTGAAGCAGAAAATGGCGGCGCTCGGAATAACGATGGCGTCGCCGACGGAGGCCCAGATTCGGCGTCTGCGGGATCCCGGGGCGGACGAAGCCTTGGCGCGGTCGCGGATCGTGGCGCAGACCGAGTCGCTGCGGCGGGACGCGCGAGGTCCGTAACACATGCCGACGCGCCTCCATCGCCTCCGCCTGCTGTTGCTGGCCGCCGTCGGGCTCTCGGCGCTCGCCGCCCTCGGGTTTCGCCTCTATTGGCTGCAGGTTCTGCGCCACGAGGAGTTGACGCGTCTGGCGGCCCGGCAGATTGGCCGACGGATCCCGCTCCCCGCGCGGCGCGGGACGATCACCGACTGCAACGGCAACGCGCTCGCGCAGAGCGTGGAACGCCGGCGGATCTCGGCGGATCCGAAGGCCGTCGCCGAACTCGAGCAGGCGCGCGCCAAGCGGAAATTGCCCTCGTCGCGCGCCGCGTTCGCGCGCATCCTCGCCGACCAGTTGGCCCTTCCGCGGGAGGAGGTGGAGGAGAAACTCAACCGGGAGACGCGTTACGTCGTGCTGGCCCGCAAGGTGTCCGAAGACGCCGCCGAAAAACTCCGCGCGGCCCTTGCGCCGACGGGGCTTCTCGACGGATTGCGGTTTGAACGCGATGCCGAACGCCTCTATCCCAACGGCGCGCTCATGAGTCATGTCCTTGGATACGTGGATGCGAATCAGCGCGGGGTGGACGGCGTGGAACGGGTGATGCAGGAAGACCTCCGCGGCGAGCCCGGCTGGCGCATCGGGGAGATGGACCGCCGCGGCCGCGAGATCGTGGCCTATCGCGGCGAAGATTTTCCGCCGCGGGACGGCTACACCGTCGTCCTCGCGCTCGATCAGACGATCCAGGACATCTGCGAGCAGGAACTCGACCGCTCTCTCGCGATCCATCAGCCCGACTCGGCCGTGGCCATCGTCCTGCGCCCTTCCACGGGCGAAGTCCTCGCCATGGCGAGCCGTCCGACGTTCAATCCCGGCGATCTCGACAAGGAGATTGGAACCCTCCGCAACCGCGCCGTCTCCGACCTGAACGAACCCGGTTCCACCTTCAAGGTGGTGACCGTGGCGGCGGCGCTCGACCAGCGCCTCGTTTCGCTCGGCGACATGATCTTTTGCGAGAACGGCCGCTTCGAGTACGCCGGCCGCTTGCTCACCGATCATCAGGCGTGGGGGAATCTCTCCGTGACCGAAATCCTCGCGCACTCCGTGAACATCGGCGCCGCGAAGATCGCCCTCAAACTGGGCAAGGAGCGCATGTACGCGGCGATGCGCGCGTTCGGCTTCGGCGAGCGCGCCTTCGGCGAGCGCCCGACGGAGGCGTGGCCGGGCGAGGTGCGAGGGATCGTTCATGCGCCCCGCCAGTGGTCGCAGATCTCGATCACCCGCGTGGCGATGGGCCACGAGGTGGGCGTCACCCCGATCCAGATGATCGGCGCGATCGCGGCCGTGGCCAACGGCGGCAATCTCATGCAGCCGATGATCGTCCGCCGCGTGCTCGACGAGCGGGGAGTCGCGGTGCGGGAGTTTTTCCCCAAGGTGCGACGCCGCGTGATGGACCCCAAGGCCGCGCGCGAGCTCACGGAGGCGCTGAAGCGGGTGGTGAGCCAAGAGGGCACCGCCGCCAAGGCGGCGATCCCGGGTTTCCAGGTCGCCGGAAAAACCGGGACTGCGCAAAAGCTCGTCAACGGCCAGTACGCGCACGATCGGCATGTCTCTTCATTCGTCGGATATTTTCCCGCCGAAGATCCCGAGCTCTGCATCTACGTGATGCTCGACGCCCCGAAAGGCAAAGCGCAGTACGGCGGTAGCGTCGCCGCGCCCGTCTTTCGCGAAATCGGGTTGCGCGTCGCGTCCTATCTGGGGCTGCGCCCGACGGCGCCGGTCGC
>JABWAM010000331.1 GCA_013360985.1 Verrucomicrobiia bacterium
CGGCGCCGCGGCCGCGGCTTGAGTCCAAAATGTTGCGAGGGCGTCGCATGTTCCTCGACCGAGGATGGACTCCTCCACGCCTTACGCGAGGATTTGGGGAGGCGGGTTGCCGGATTGAAACCGGCCCGCGCGCCTGACAGGATGCGCGGGCAAAGCCCGCCATGCGCATCGCGCTCTTCATCCCCTGCTTCATTGACCAGATCTATCCGAGCGTCGGGATCGCGGTCGTCCGCGTCCTCGAACGGCTCGGGCACGAGGTCTGGTATCCCGAATCCCAAACCTGCTGCGGCCAGCCGGCGTTCAACGCCGGCCATTGGGATCAGGCGCGCGACGTGGCATGCGGGTTTCTCGACGCCTTCGTCGGGGCCGAGGTGATCGTCGCGCCTTCGGGATCCTGCACGGCCATGGCGCGCAACTTTTACCGCGACCTTTTTCGCGGTCATGTCCGCGAAGCGGAGGCGACCTTCGTGGCGTCGCGTGTTTGGGAGTTCGGAGATTTTTTGGTCCGCAAGCTCGGCGTGATCGACGTTGGCGCCCGTTTCGAGGCGAAGGTGACCTGGCACGACGCCTGCCACGGCCTGCGCGAACTCGGGTTGCGCGAGGGGCCGCGCCAACTCCTCGGCGCGGTGCGCGGACTCTCCTTCGTGGAGATGCGCCCGAGCGATGAATGCTGCGGCTTCGGAGGCGCGTTCTCGGCGAAGTTTCCCGACATCTCCGTTCGGATGGGCGAGGCGAAGGCGCGCGCCATCGAGGCGACCGGCGCCGATTATGTCGTCAGCGGTGATTCGAGTTGTCTCATGCAAATCGCGGGTGTCCTCGCGCGACGCGGTTCCTCCGCGAAGATCATCCATCTCGCCGAAGTCCTCGCCTCCTCATGACGAGGTTCGCTTCCCGCTTTCGCGCCGAGGCGCGCCGAAGGATGGCCGACGGCCACGAGCGCGCCGCGGTTTCCAAGGCGACGGCCACCTACGCCGCGAAGGTGGAGGAGACGAAGGCCGCCTTCCTCGATTGGCCGTCGGGGCGCGGCCTCCTCCGGAGCCGAAAATGGGAGGCGATCGAGCATCTCGACCGATTTCTCGAGCAGTTCGAGCGGCATGCGGAGGCCCGCGGAACGCGCGTGCATTGGGCCGCCGACGCCGCGGAGGCGCGCGCGATCATCCTCGAAATCTGCCGACGGCACGAGGTGCGGCGCGTCGTCAAATCCAAGTCCATGGTCACCGAGGAGATTCACCTCAACGCGGCTCTGGAGCGCCACGGCATCCAGGCGGTCGAAACCGATTTGGGCGAATACATCGCCCAGTTGCGCGGCGAACCGCCCTATCACATCGTCACGCCGGTGATGCATCTCACCAAAGAGGATATTGACGGCGTCTTTCACAAAACGCTCGGCACTCCGCTCGGCGCGACGGCCGAAGGATTGGCGGGAACCGCGCGCCGAGTTCTCCGCGAGGCGTATCTGACCGCCGACCTGGGCGTCACGGGCGCGAACTTTCTCGTGGCGGACACGGGGATGATTTCGATTACGGAGAACGAAGGCAACGGCCGCCTTACTTCAGCGCTGCCGCGCGTCCATGTCGCCGTCGCCGGAATCGAGAAAGTGATCCCGCGCCTCGAAGATCTCGCGCTCTTTCTGCCGATGCTCGCCGTTTCAGGCACGGGACAACCGCTCACCGGTTACAACACGCTCCTCGGCGGCCCGCGGCAGCCGAGCGAACCCGACGGTCCCGAGGAGATGCACGTCGTCCTCCTTGACAACGGACGCACCCGCCTTCTCGCCGAGGCGGAAACGCGCGAGGCGCTCCATTGCATCCGTTGCGGGGCATGCCTCAACGCCTGTCCCATCTTCAAGAGCGTGGGCGGTTTTTCCTACGGCACGACCTACCAGGGGCCGATCGGATCGGTCATCACGCCGCATTTTCGCGGGCTGCACGAATGGAAACATCTCTCATACGCCTCCTCCCTCTGCGGAGCGTGCAGCGACGTCTGCCCCGTCCATATTGATCTGCACCATCACCTCCTCCGCAATCGGCGCGACGCGGTTGCCGCCGGATCCGCGAGCGCCTTCGAATGGATCGCCTTTCGCGTCTGGGCTGGGATCATGCGCAGCCCGGCGGCTTATCGGTTCTCCGCGCGCGCGGGGCGCGTCGCCCAGCGGTTTTCGCGCATGCTCGGAATCGAGGGTTCCCTGCTCGATCCGGCGCGTGCGTGGACCGCGCGACGCGCCGCGCCGACGCTCGCGCCGGAGAGCTTCCGGGACTGGTGGAAGCGCACGAGGGGAGGCCGCCCATGAAAGCCCGCGACGCGATCCTTGGACGCATCCGCGTCGCGCTTCGCGAAATGGCGCCGATCCCGCCCGCCGGCGCGCGCGGAGAGGTCTTTCCTCCGCTTTCCCCCGACGAACTCCTTCCGCGTTTTGAGCGCGAGTTCGCCGCGTTGAAGGGGTCCTTCCATTGCGTGGCCTCTCTCGAAGAGGCCCGCGCGCGTCTCGCCGAACTCGCCGCCACGCGGG
>JABWAM010000332.1 GCA_013360985.1 Verrucomicrobiia bacterium
CTTGCGCTCGATCCACTTGTAGATCGTGTCTCGGTTCACGCCCAGGTGGGCGGCAATTTCCTCGACCGATAGCCATCGTTCTTGTTCTTGCATGATCTCCTGCTCCGGCAGATTCGTTGCCGATCTAACCAGTTCAAGACGTGTTGGCGGCAAATGTAGCAGGCCGCGTCCATGAATGCTAGCGCAAAACCGACAAAGTCCAACAGGAACCACTACGGCAGGAAGGATCGCGACGGCGCGATGTCATCGGCATCGCTCCGGGCCTTTACGCCGGGCAGGAACCGGCAGGCGGCAGGTCTTCCGGACGATGATGACCCCGTCGGCATGGTCAAACCAGGCGTCCGGGGCGACCACGCAGAGACTCTCTGGCGGGGTCGGGCTGGCGGTTCGGTCCGGTCCTGGGGTCGGAAAGCCGGTTGAACAGGTCAAACTGATCGCGGCAGGGGTGTCAGCCAGATGCGAGAGCCGAGAGCGGTTCGGGTAGGGTTGTTCCTGGGGAAAATTTTCGGGCCGGTTCACCCCGGCCACGAGGTTCGGGCCAGGGTTCCTATCGGCCACCCGCTTTGCATGCGTGAACGACCGTCTGAGCGGTCATGCCGCAGCCGTCTACGCATTACATACCCGGCACAAGCATGAAGTGGCGGGGAAATGTCTTTCGTCATGCGCAACAATGGTTTCCGGTCAGCGCACGAGTCGGACGCGAGACTCTCTGGCGGGTTTCAGGCCGATTTTCTCTCTCCGGAGAACTGGTTAACAGCGCATGCTTCGCGAGCAGGGTGCGGTAAACCCGTGCGCAAGAGAGAGCGGTTCGATCAAGAGGATTCGAAGGGAGCCATTTTCTGGCTCTCCCGGAATGCTGTGGGTTCACGAGTGGATGGGTGAGGGGTTGAGATCGAGGCCGCCGCAAGGAAAGGGGATGAGGGTTTTGAGGTGCTCGACGTTGGCGATACCTCGGGATCGCTTCTTGACCAGGACAATTTTGGCGTTGATGGCCTCCAGGGCGGCAGCGGCGGTCGGGCGATGGCGACAGAAGGTGAGGAGGTTGTCCAGATGGCGTTCGAACATGTCGGCGACCTTCATCTGGCAGATGTCCAGATGTCGTCACCGCCGACCCCGATGATCGTCGGTGGCATCCGCTTCCCACACTCGGAGCACACAAACCGACTCCCTTTCCGAGAGCGCACCACCACGCGCTCCTCCTTCTCCGCGGCCTTCAGGTTCCTCGCCCCAACCAACTGCGGGCTCTTCCGCCCAAGAATGCCTTCGTCGAGTTCTTCGCTCGTCATCACCCTGCAACCCGGCCGTCTTCCGCCTCGTTGCGCTCACACAGCACCGCAGCAATCTCAAGGACTCGACACCACGTAGAGATATTCCTTGTTCCGAAGATGGCGGATCTTGCCCACCTTTTCTCCCTTGGGATTGTAGATGCCGATTTGCGCGCCAACGTAGCGTTTGTAGTCGTGGGCGAGCGTGATCACCTTGGCCTGCCGGCTCCACAACTCCGCGCAAAGGGTTTCCATGTCGGGTCGGGTCATGTACCCCTCGCTGTTGAAGGAAATCACGAGAACCTTTGCGCGCACCAGATGAAGCAAACGCCGCAGGGCGGCCGCGAAGCGCGGACGCGAGTTGAAGACGCTCTGGCGTTGCCGGCAGTCCACGCGTTTGCAGGCGACGCCATAGACCTCCGGCTGATCCCAGCGAACCAACGATTCCCAAATGTGGTAGTTGCCGAGGTAGGAATGCTGGTTGTAAGGGGGATCGATGTAGGCGACGTCCGCTTCCAATCGAGCCGCGGCCTCCAGCGCCTCCAGGGCATGCGCCTCGCCTTTGCCGAACTTCGCGCGGGGGAGGAGATCGGGCACGCGGAGGTCGAGATCGTTGTGCGCGCGCGGCGCCCACTGTTTGAGGTAGGCCATCTGAACGCCGGTCGTCGAGTCCACGCGGTCGGCGGCCTCCATGAGGGCGACCAGCATCACCGCTTCCAATTCCGGCGGCAACGCCTTCGCGGCAATCGCGTCGCGGATGGCGTCCACCCGGGCGCCGTTCTTTGGCTGGAAAAAGCGCGCGCGCTCGCAAAAGGTCGCCGTGAACCATCCGGGGACGCCGCGAAGGCGGTTGAACTCGCGCACAAGTTTTCCCGCGTCGGAGAGCCAATCCTCGCGATCAGCCTGGACGTAACATCGGGCAAGGGTGGCGGCGTAGGCGTTGTGGTCGTTCGCCAGAACGCGGTAGCCTTCGCGCTTGAGGGCGTGGCCGACGCGCGAGGTGCCCGAAAACAGGTCGAGGACCGTCCGGACATCCCGCACCGGACGGATCGCCGCCAGGATTTCCTCAACAAGGGTGCGCTTGGATCCCAGGTACTTGATCATCGTCAGGACTCCTCTTTACGGTTGCTGCCGCTGAAAATCCCTCCGCCCAAATCCACGGATAAGCTCGATTTTCAGAGAGCAACCCTCCTCATCATCCATGGAGGATCGGAGGGGTGGGTTGTGTCGAGATTTCAGACTC
>JABWAM010000037.1 GCA_013360985.1 Verrucomicrobiia bacterium
GGTCGCGAAGCGAGGGAGGGCGCCGCCGCCGGCGGCGCCGCGGCCGCGGTTTGAGTCCAGAATGTTGCGAGGGCGTCGCATGTTCCTCGACTGAGGATGGACTCCACCCATGTCTTACGCGGGGATTTGAGGCGGGACTTCCGCGTTGACTTTTTTTTCTTCCGCGCGAACCCTTGCGCTCGCATGAAGGAAGTCCTGCTGGCGCAGGAACGGTCGCGCGACTGGCTGCTGGCCCAGCAGGATCCCGAGGGATTCTGGGTCGGAGAGCTCGAAGGCGATACGATCCTCGAATCGGAATACGCCCTCTACCTGCATTACATGGGGTGGGGCGACGCCGAGACGTTCCGCCTGCTCGCGAACCATGCGCTTCGCCATCGCAACGCGGAAGGGGGATGGGCGATCTTTCCGGATGGCCCGACGAACGTCAGCGCGACCGTGAAGTGCTATATCCTCCTGCGTCTGGCGGGACATTCGCCGGACGAGGAGATGATGCGCGGGATTCGCGATCTGATCCTGCGCGGCGGAGGGATCGTCAAGGTCAACAGCTTTACCAAGATCAATCTCGCCCTCGTGGGCGCATTCCCTTGGGAGGGCGTGCCGGCGATTCCGCCGGAGCTCATCCTGTTTCCAAAGAATTTCTATTACAGCATTTACTCGATGAGCGCATGGTCGCGCACGATGCTCGTGCCGCTCGCGATCGTCGAGCATTTCAAGCTTACGCGTCCCCTGCCTTTCCAGGTGGACGAACTCTACGCCGGAGGACGCGCGACGGCAGATATTCATCTCTCGTGGAGCGCGCGCGCGGTCAGTTGGCACAACTTTTTTCTCGCCTGGAACCACATCATCAAGTGGTGGCAGAAAACGCCGGTCCATCCGTTTCGTGGGACGGCCCTCACGCGTTGCCACCGCTGGCTTCTCGAACGGTTGGAGCATTCCGACGGGCTCGGAACGATCTTTCCCGCGATGGTCAACTCGATCTTCGCGCTCACGGCGCTCGGTTATCCCGCCGAACATCCGCTCGTTCAGCGCGAAAAGAAGCAGCTCGAGCGCCTCACGATCCGCGAGGGCGACACGCTGCGCCTCCAGCCCTGTTTCTCCCCCGTGTGGGACACCGCGTGGAGCACGCTGATCCTGCGCGAGTCCGGCCTCCCCGCGAATCATCCCGCCCTCGTCCGCGCCGCGCAGTGGCTGCTCTCTAAGGAGACGACGATCGTCGGCGACTGGGCGATCAAGAATCCGCAGCCGGAACCGGCGGGTTGGTATTTCGAGTTTCGCAACGAGTGGTATCCCGACGTGGACGACACCATCGTCGTCTTGCGCGCGCTCAAGCTGGTGGATCTTCCCGACCGCGCCGCGAAGGAGCGCGCGATCCAACGCGGCGTGCGCTGGGTCCTCGGGATGCAGTGCCGCAACGGAGGCTGGGCCGCCTTCGACAAAGACAACACCCGCCGTCTTTACACCGAGGTGCCCTTCGCGGACCACAACGCGATGATCGATCCGCCCACCGCGGATATCACGGGCCGCGTGCTGGAATGCCTCGCCGATTTCGGCTTCACCGCCGCCTCTCCCGAATGCCGCCGCGCGATCGCATTCATCCGGAAGGATCAATGCGCGGACGGGTCATGGTTCGGGAGATGGGGCAGCAACTATCTCTATGGGACCTGGCAGGTGCTCGTCGGGCTCGCGCGTATCGGCGAGGACATGCGGCAGCCCATGGTGCGCCGCGCGGTGCGCTGGTTCGAAAGCGTCCAAAACCCCGATGGCGGCTGGGGCGAATCGCTCGCTTCCTACGAGGATCCCACCCAGAAGGGCCGGGGCCCCTCGACGGCATCCCAGACGTCGTGGGCCATCCTCGGCCTTCTCGCCGCGCGCGAGTTCAACAGCCGCGCGGTCGAGCGCGGCATCGCCTGGCTCGCCGCGCGCCAGAACGCGGACGGATCGTGGACCGAGAAGGAGTGGACCGGCACCGGTTTTCCAAAAGTTTTTTATCTGCGCTACCACCTTTATCGCGCGTATTTCCCGCTTTCGGCGCTGACCGCTTGGGTCGAACTGCATCGCGATCATGCCCGTCATCCCGCCGTTCAGTCGCTGACGACCGCGGCGGCGCGTCAGGCGGCGCCCGTCGAAGCGCGGCGCGCCGAATCTACGGCTTAGCCCGCATGTTTCACACTTTTCCGGTGGGGAAACATGCGCCTCGTCCTCCCGCCCTCTGGGATGAGGCGGGAGGCGAAGCCGAGTTCCTCTAACTTCCGGGGAACAGGAGGTTCCCGAAAGCCAGGGCGGGGCTGCCCGAAAAACCTTGGGAACAAGGCGTTTTCGGCCTTTCGGTCGGAGATTTCACTTCCCGCGGCGACGCAATACGCGCCCCGACGCCCTTGATCCCCTTGCCGCTCCTGAGGGAGGTTTCGCCTTGGAAGCGGGGAACGTCCAAGCTAGGCTTTCCCGCAGACACCTCCCATGGCGGTTTCCATTCGCAACGCGGAAGAACGCGACCTCGAAGCCCTTCGCGCGCTTCTCGCCTCTCCTCCCGAGGAGGCGGCGCGTTTCACAGAGGCTTTGGAGGGCGATGCGGCGCGCGCGCTCCTCGACGAAACCGCCTTCGTCATCGTCGCCGAAGGGATTCCCAGCGGAAAAATTCTCGGCACGGCCACGGTCCTCATGCAGCAAGAGACCGCGCAGACCGTGACCGGAATACTCACCCGCTTGGCGACCGCCGATCTCCCCGAACGCGCGGAAATCGCGGCAAACCTCGTGGCCACCGCCCTCCAATCGCTTGCCGGCAATCTCCAAAATTGCTTCGCGGAAATCCCCTCTTCCGAGCCGTGGGCTCAGGCCGCCTGCGAACAGGCGGGCTTCGCTCCATGCGGATTCCTCCCCTTGAAGCACGCCGGAGAACCGCGCGGGAGTTCGATTTTATACAACCACCTTTCCGCTTCGGCGCGCGACCTCCGCCGTCCGCATCCCGAAGTTGTTGACGGCGCGAAAGGCCTCGCCATTGAATCGCTGCGCGCCCATGGGATCATTGAGGACGTGGGGGTTCGCGAGGACGTCACCGGATACCCCTCCGAGAGCGACTACACGGTGGCGCCCATCGATCTCGGCGCGGTCGCCACGATCTTCGAGGCGCGCCCCGAACAGGAAGGGCAGATCTTCGCCCATCATCAACTCGCCTCCACGCGCCTTCACCTACCGGCCACGCCCACTTTTCTCGCGGCGCGCGACGGAGACAAAGTCATCGGTCTGCTCGGCTACGTGCTCGATCCCGTCGACCGTCGGGCGCAGATCGTTGAGATGCTCGCGATCGACGGCGAGCCTCAAGGGGCGCTCGTCGCGCGGCTCCTCGAAGACCTCGCCGCACGAGGAGAGGCGGATTACATCGGAGCGATCGTCAGCGCGCGCGCCACGCGCCTCCAAAAAACGCTCGATCAAGCGGGTTTCGTGCCCTGCGGTTACCTGCCCGCTTTCGGCATGGAAAACTCCCTGCGCTCCGACGCCGTCGTGTTGGCGCGTCTCTTCGCGAGCTACGAGAGCGACGCCTCGCCGATGACGACGGCGGCCAAAAGCATGTTCGCGCATGTGGACACGATCTTCCGTGAATACAGCGTCGGCGCGGCGGTGATCAAGTTGCTGCGCGACCTCCGATGCTTCCGCGGTCTCGGGGAGGGCGAAATCCGCCGCGTCGCCCGGGTCTTTTCCCAAAGGCTTTTTCGGCCCAACGAGACGATCTTCGAGGCGGGCGCCGTCGGACGCGACCTCTACGTCGTCGAGCGCGGAGAAATCGAGGTGCGCGCCAAAGGCGGCCAAGCGCTCGGCAAGATCCAAAGCGGGGGCGTCCTCGGCGAGATCGGTTTCCTCAACGGAGAGCCGCGCACCGCCGGCGCAGTCGCGAAATCCGCGACGATCGCCCGCGTGGTCGCGCGCGCCGACTTCGACCGCCTGGTCCGCCGCGAACCCCACCTCGGCCACATCTTCTTCAAGAACGTCGCGCTCGACCTCGCCGAAAAACTCGGCAACGCGGTTAAGTCGTCTGCGGCTTCCTGATCCGCCACGGCCACGCGAGCAGAGCGAAGCTCGCCAAGGCGATCCCCTCCATCGCCACGAGCCGCCAAGGCATCGGTCCGAGATGGTCCAGGAGCGAGGGATGCCCCGCGACGCGGCACAAATAGCCGTAGTTCCATCCGAAAATCGCGTCGAGCGTTCCCACGATCGCCGCGTAGACGTTCAGCGCGAGAAAGGCGCGCCAAACGCCGCCCGGCCGGGGACGAAAACGGCAGACGCCGAGGAGATAAACCACGGCGAGCACCACGCCGCCATGCCCCCAGAAAAACTGGAAGAACCCCCATTGGGGAAAGTTGACACGGAGGTCGGGCGTCACCAATCCGTGGATGCTCCCCGCCAGGCCCCAAAAATACGCGAGCTCGCGCGCCCACGCCCCCGCGCGGAGCAGCCCGATCACACAAAGCGCGAGCACCCAGTCGCACAAATGCAACGGAAGCGAATTTTCCCATTGGAAATTTCCGCCGAACAATTTCCGCGCATACGCCACGCCCGCGTAGGCGATCAGCGCCGCCGCGAAGCCCAAGCTCATCTTGGCCCTCCCGCGCTCGTCGAGACGCCGTCCCAACGCCACCGTCGCGATCCCCGCCAAAACGATCCCCCCGACAGCGCCGAGATGCTCCGGGCCAAACGGGCGAAAGGAAGTCATCCGCCGCTCTCCTCTCCTCTTCGCCACGGGGTTTCGAAGCGATAGGCGCCCGCCCCGATCTCGCACGCGAACATGCCGCCGCTCGTTCGCGCGCGACGAATTCCGCGACGCGCGGAGATCCTTCGGCCGCTCTCCCTCGTTCGCCGCGGATCGCGCGAAGGAAACACGACCTCCGCGACTGCGCCCGGAGGAATCCGCAGCGAAAGGACGAAGCGGCCGCCGCCGATTTTCCACGCGCTTTCGACGCGTCCCCGCACCGTGTCGAGCGAGGCCTCGGCCCAAACGACACCTCCCCCCGGGCGAGGATGGACGAGGAGGCGCGCATACCCCGGACCCGCGGGATCGGGAGCGATGCCCCCCACCGTGCCGTAGAGCCACTCCCCGATCGCGCCATAGGCATAATGATTGAAGGAATTCATTTCCACGGGCCCAAAGCCGTGCTCCTTCGTCCAACTGTTCCATCGCTCCCACATCGTCGTCGCGCCCTGTTTCACCGTGTAAAGCCATCCAGGATAGGTCTCCTGCTTGACCACGCGCCAGGCCGCGTCCGCGCGCCCAAATCGGGTAAGAACCGGCGCGAGGAACGGCGTGCCGACAAATCCGGTCGAGAGATGCCAGCGACTCTGTCCGAGCTTGTGCAGGAGATGCTTCAAGGCGGCCTTTCGTCGCCCAGAAGGCAGCAGATCGAATCCGAGCGCGAGAAGATTGCCGGTCTGAGTGTTCCCAACGACCCGCCCCGCCGGCGTCACGAATTCGCGGTTGAAGGCGGCCTTGATCCGCTTCGCGAGGCGCGCGTAATTCCGCGCATCGCGCCTTTTCCCAAGGACGCGGGCGATCCGCGCCATGAGATCGGCGCATCGCGCGAAATACGCCGTCCCGATCAGCGCCTTCGGCGTGGGACTGTCGTGCCGATTCGGCGCGTCGATCGCCAACCAATCTCCGTATCCGTGAAATCCTTGGAAATCCTCGGCGGCGCGGATCCCGCCGAGGCTGTTCCGCTTCATCCACGCCACGAAACGCGCCATCGAGGCGTAGTGGCGCTCGAGAATCCGGCGATCTCCGTAACACAGATACATGGTCCACGGACAGATCACGCCCGCATCAGCCCAGGCGGGGCCGCCCTCCTCGTTTTTCGCGACGACAACTGGCGCGAACTTCGGAAACTTCCCGTCCGCGGTTTGCGCATCGGCGATGTCTTGCTGCCACTTGGCGAAAAAGGCCGCGACATCCATATTGAACGCCGCCGTGCGCACGAAAACCTGAGCGTCCCCCATCCAACCGAGCCGCTCGTTGCGTTGGGGGCAATCGGTCGGCACTTCGAGAAAGTTCCCCTTTTGCCCCCAGCGGATATTGTTTTGGAGACGGTTCAACAGCGGATCCGAGCAGCGAAACGTTCCCGTCGGCGGCGTGTCGGAGTGCAAGACCACTCCCGTCACGGTTCCACGCGGCGGACGGCCGCGATGACCATCGAGTTCGACGTAGCGAAATCCATGAAACGTAAACTTCGGCTCCCAGGTCTCCACCCGATCCGAACGAAAGGTGTAATGATCCGTGCTCCGCGCCGTGCGCAGATTTTCCGTATACAGCTCGCCGTTCGCCTGGAGCATCTCGCCGAAACGGAGGCGCACCGTCCGGCCGGGCGCGCCGCGCATCCGCAACCGCGCGCGGCCCACCATGTTCTGGCCAAGATCGAAAATCCACCGCTTCGCGGAACGCGTCGCGCGCACTGCGATCGGTCGGAGCTCTTCGATCGGCCGCACCGGCGGCGAACTCTGCGCAACCAACGCGGCGGAAGGCGGAGCGAACACGCGCGCCGTCGGCCAAGCGCGATCCCGGAAGCCGGGGCGATCCCACCCGGGGAGTTCCCGTCGCGCGTCGCAGCGTTCGCCCATCAGAATGTCCGACTCGACGATCGGTCCCGCGCTCCATTTCCATGAACCGTCGCTGACCACGCGCATCGCGCTCCCGTCCGTCAAATCAATCTCGACCCGCGCGAGCAGCTTGGGGCGGTCTCCATAATTCTGGCGCGGGAACCACGCGACATAGCCGCAATACCACCCGTCACCCAACACAGCCGCCAGCGCGTTTCCGCCGCGGCGCAGCAGGCGCGTCACATCATAAACTTGATACGGTATGCGCCGGGTGTAATCCGTCCAGCCCGGACGAAAGACCTCTCGCGAAACCGGACGGCCATTGATCCGAAATTCGTAGAGACCGAGGGCGGTCGCGTAAAGGCGCGCGCGCGCGACGGGGCGATCAAGGCAAAACTCCCTCCGGAGGAGCGGAGCGGGCGCCTGACGCCGCGGGCCGCCCACCAGCGCCGACCCGATCCATTCCGCCTGCCACTCCTCCCGCCGCAGCAGCCCCATCTCCCACCAGGCGGGCGCGCTCCAGGGCGAGGCCTTGCCTGCCGCATCCCACGTGCGCACCTTCCAAACCACTCGCTCGCGGGACTTCAAGGCAGGACCGCGGTACTCGATGCCGGCGTTTTCGCCTCCATCCCTTTTCCCAGTATCCCATCCATTGTCGGCGACGATTTGGTAGGCCGTCGATCGCGCCCCTCGCCGGGAATCGTTCACCCACCAAGAAAGACGCGGATGCGGCTCGTCCAAGCCGAGCGGATTCTCGATGCTTTCGCAGCGAAGGCGCGAGGGCGCGCGCGGCTCTGAGGCTTTCATCGTTTGCGTTCCGCGCGGCGAAAGATGCGGCGGCGATCCCTCCCCAAGAGCGCGCGCGCGCGATCGAGGATCCCTTCCACCTTCCAAAGGCGGCCGAGCCCCTCGTAGCCGCAAGCGAGGAGCCCCTCCTCGGGGCCGAGAAACTCGACCCCGCGCGATTCGAGAAGGCGGACGTTCTCCCGCGTCGCGGGATGCTCCCACATCTTTCCGTTCATCGCGGGGACGACGAGCGTCGGCGCGCGGCACGCGAGCGCAATGGCGCTCAACGCGTCGTCGGCGAGGCCGTGCGCCAGCTTGGCGAGAAGGTTCGCCGTCGCCGGCGCGATGAGGAGCAGGTCGGCCCGGTCGGCCAGTTCGATATGGGTCGGCCCTCTCCCCTCGCCCTCCGCGAAGAGATCCAGCGTGACTGGATTCTTCGTCAGCGCCCGAAAGGTGAGCGGCGCGACGAACCGCGTCGCGCAATGGGTCATCACCGTGTGGACGGCGCACCCCTGCTTCGCAAGCGCGCTCGCGATCTCCGCCGCCTTGTAGGCCGCGATGGAACCGGTGACGCCGAGGAGGACGGTTTTTTTTCGCCGTGGATCCGCGTGAGGGCGCATGCGGGGATCGTATCCTAACGCGGCGAAGAGACAAGATCCGCCGCGGCTACGCGCGAATCTGGCCGCTGCCGTGGATGAGGTATTTGTAGGTGGTCAACTCCTCCAAAGCCATCGGTCCGCGCGCGTGGAGGCGGTCGGTGCTGATCCCGATCTCCGCCCCCATTCCAAACTCGCCTCCGTCGGTGAAGCGCGTCGAAGCGTTGTGGTACACCGTCGCCGAATCCACCTCGGCGAGAAACCGTTCCGCCGCGCCGGTGTCGGACGTCACGATGCTGTCGGAATGCGCCGAGCCGTGGCGATTGATGTGCGCGATCGCCTCATCGAGCGAGTCCACCACCCGCACATTGAGCACGAGGGCGTTGTATTCGGTGCCCCAATCCGCGGGCCTCGCGGCGCGCACTTTGCCTCCCTTTCCGAGGAACGCCCGCGCCTTCGGGTCGGCGCGCAACTCGACGCCGCGCGCGAAAAGCTCCTTCGCGAAACCGGGGAGAAACCGTTCCGCCGCGCCGCAATGGACGAGCAGGGTCTCCATCGCGTTGCAGACCGATGGGCGCTGGCATTTCGCGTTGAGGGCGATCTCCCGCGCCATCGCGAGATCGGCCGCCCGATCCACGAAGACGTGGCAGACGCCCTTGTAATGCTTCACCACGGGCACGGTCGCGTGCTCGACAACAGCGCGGATGAGGCCTTCGCCTCCGCGCGGCACGATGCAGGCCAGGTACTGGTCGAGGCGCGCCAGGGCGCGCACCGCCTCGCGATCGGTCGTGCGCACAAGCTGAAGGCTGTCGGGCGGAAGCCCCGCCTTGTCGCCGGCCTCCCGCATCAATCCGGCGATCGCCGCGTTCGAACGGATCGCCTCGCGCCCGCCGCGGAGGATGCAGGCGTTCCCCGCCATAAGGCAGAGAGCGCCCGAATCGGCGGTCACGTTCGGCCGTGATTCGTAGATGATCCCAATCACACCCAGCGGCACGCGCACCTTGCGGATGCGCAACCCGTTGGGGCGCGTCCATTCGCGCAAAATTTCTCCGACGGGATCGGGAAGGGCGGCGACCGCGCGCACGCCCTGCGCCATCGCGGCGACGCGCTTCGCGTCGAGGGTCAGGCGCTCCACCATCGCGGGGGCGAGCCCCTCCTTCTTCGCCCGCGCCACGTCCTTCGCGTTTTCAGCGACGAGGCGCGCGCGCGCCTTCTCGAAGGCGTCGGCCATGGCGCGTAGCGCGGCCCGCTTGGTCTCCGTCGGCGTCGACGCCAGCTTCAACGCCGCGGCGCGCGCCTTGCGGCCCATTCCTTCAATCATCGCGGCAGTTCGGTTCATCGCGCGCCAGCGTAGCAGCCCGTTGCGCGCTCCGCAATTCGGCGAATCAGATATTTTCTCCCAAACCGAGAAACTCCGTGACAAAAGGAGTGCTCGGGCCGCCGCGCACCTCGCGCGCCGTGCCGATCTGCTGGATGCCGCCCTTGTCGAGGATCACCACGCGATCGGCGATTTCGAAGGCTTCCTCCTGATCGTGCGTGACGAAAACGCTCGTGATGCGCGTTCGATCATGGAACCGGCGAATCCATTGGCGCAGCTCCTTGCGCACCTTCGCGTCGAGCGCGCCGAACGGCTCATCGAGGAGCAGAACGCTCGGTTCGATGGCTAAGGCGCGCGCCAACGCCACGCGCTGGCGTTGGCCGCCGGAAAGCTGCGCGGGAAAGCGCGCGCCCAACCCCTCCAACTGCACCACGCCGAGGAGATGCTCCACCCGCGCGCGGATCTCCGCCTTCGGCGGCCGATGCCTCCGCGGACGCGCGTCCAGCCCAAACGCGACGTTCTGCGCCACGGTCATGTTCGGAAACAGGGCGTAATGTTGAAAGACGAACCCCGCGCGCCGCTGATACGCGGGCTGGTCCGTCACGTCGCGCCCATGGAAAAAGACGCGGCCGCGCGCATCGTCGGGAAACTCCAGCCCCGCCATCACGCGGAGCAAGGTCGTTTTCCCCGAGCCGCTCGGCCCGAGCAACGCGAGGAGTTCACCCTCCGCGACCTCCAGACTGACGTCGTGGAGCGCGGCGAACCGCCCGAAATTCTTGCTGACGGATCGGACGGCGATGCTCATGAACGGGCCTCCGCGGGAATCGCCTCGGCGCCCGCGCGGAACGCGCGCGCAAGGCGTCGCTCACTCCACGTTTTGCCCAGCAGGGTCGCCAGCGCAAGGAGACAGAGAAGCGACGCGACGGCGAACGCCGCCGTCGTTTGGTATTCGTTGTATCGAATTTCGACGTGCAGCGGCATCGTGATCGTTTGGCCTCGAATATAGCCCGAAACCACGGAAACAGCGCCAAATTCCCCCATGCTGCGCGCGTTGCAGAGGATGATCCCGTAGGTCATTCCCCACTTCACCTTGGGAAGGGTCACCTTCCAAAACACACGCCAGGCCGAGGCGCCGAGCGTCATCGCCGCTTCCTCCTCGGCGAACCCTTGCGCCTGCATCTGAGGAATCACGCACCGCGCGACGAAGGGGAAGGTGACGAACAGCGTCGCCAGCACCACTCCCGGCGCGGCAAAGACGATGGAAACATCGTGCGCGATCAGCCATGCCCCGAACCAACCTTGCCGCCCGAAAAGGAGCATGAACAGGAGGCCGCCCACCACCGGCGACACCCAGAGCGGCATCTCGATGAGGGCGAGGAGCAGGCGGCGGCCGGGAAATCGGAAGCGGCAGGTCGCCCACGCGGCCGCCAACCCTCCGATCGTATTCACCGGAACGACGATCGCGGCCACCAGCAGCGTCAATCCGATGGCGCTCCGCGTGCTCGTATCGCGCAGCGGCGCCAGAAATCCGCCCGCGCCGTGGCGAAAGGCCTCCTGAAAAACCACCCCAAGCGGCAACGCGAGAAAGGCCGCCGCGAAACCTACGCCGAGAAAGGTCACCCCCCACCGGACCCACGCGGGATCGGCGGTCGCATGGACGCGCGCGCGCGACGGAGAAAATTGGGCGATGGCGGACATGACGGATCAGATCCCTTCTCCCAAGCCGAGGCGACGGCGTTGGCGCTCCTCAATCGCGCGCACCGCGAGGAGGATGGCGAGCGAAACCAGGATCATCAGGGAACCGATCGAGGCCGCCCCCGCGTAATCGAACTGCTCGAGCTTGACGATGATCAGCAGCGGTGTGATCTCCGTCCGAAACGGCAGATTCCCGGAGATGAACACCACCGAACCGAACTCGCCCACGGCGCGCCCGAAGGCCAGCGCCCCTCCGGTCAGCAGAGCGGGAAACAACGCCGGTAAGACCACCCGGCGAAAGACGTAGCCGCGCGTCGCCCCGAGGCAGGCCGCCGCCTCCTCGAGATCGGCGGAAACGTCGGCGAGCACCGGTTGAACGGCGCGCACCGTAAAAGGGAATCCGACGAAGACCAGCGCCACGAGGACGCCGAGCGGCGTATACGCCACCTGGATCCCAAAGAGATCGTTGAGCGGTTTCCCGAGAAGCCCCGTCGGCGCGTAGAGCGCGGTCAACGCCAGGCCCGCCACTGCCGTGGGAAGCGCGAACGGCAGATCCACCAACGCATCCACGAGGCGTTTGCCCGGAAAATGGTAACGCACCAGCGCCCAGGCGAGCATCCCGCCGAACAGGACGTCCAGCAGCGCCGCGACCAACGCCAAGCCGAAGCTGATGCGATAGGACGCGACGACCCGGGGATCGGCGATGCTCGCCCAAACCTGTTCCCAGGTCACCGTGGCCATTTTCCCCGCCAACCCGAGAAAAGGGAGCGCGACCAGGACTCCCGCCCACAGCAATGTGGCGGCCAGCGCGAGCTCGAAGCCGGGCAACGCCCGGCGCGGACGCCGAAATCTCATGGCGTCCCCCTCCGCGCGGCGATCTGATCGAAGACGCCGCCGTCGTCGAAGTGCGTTCTCTGGGCGCGCGTCCACCCCCCGAAAGCCTCCTCCACGGTGACAAGACGCACGCTCGGGAATCGCGCGGCGAACTCCGCGAGGATCTCGGGCGTCCGCGGACGAAACCCATGCCGCGCGGCGATCCGCTGCCCCGTGTCGGAGTAGAGAAACTCGAGGTAGGCGCGCGCGGCCCGGCGCGTGCCGCGATGATCCACCACCTGGTCCACCACGGCAACGGAAGGCTCGGCCAGCACGCTCACCGAGGGATACACCACCTCCGTCTTCCCGGGAAACTCTCTCTCGATGAGGTGCGCCTCGTTTTCCCAGGCGAGAAGCACGTCGCCGATCCCGCGCGTGACGAACGTGGTCGTGGATCCGCGCGCCCCGCGGTCGAGGACCGGGACGTTCCGGAAGAGGGCTTCGAGAAAGCCGCGGACCTTATGCCCATCCTTCGCGAACTTCTCCTCGGCGTACGCCCACGCCGCAAGATAGTTCCAACGCGCGCCGCCCGAGGTTTTCGGGCTCGGCGTTACCACGGAAATCCCCGGCTTCGCCAGATCATCCCAATCGCGGATGTTTCGCGGATTCCCTTTGCGCGTCACTAGGACGACCGTCGAGGTATACGGGGCGCTGCGGAAAGGCAGCCGTTGGATCCAATCCTTCGCCAGCAGCCCCGCCCGTCGGGCAATCGCGTCAATGTCGTAGGCCAGCGCAAGCGTCACGACATCCGCCTGGAGGCCGTCAATCACGGCGCGCGCCTGGCTCCCCGAACCGGCATGCGACGTCTCGACCGCAATCTCCTGCCCGCTCTTGGCCTTCCACTCCTTCATAAACGCGGCGTTGATCTCCGCGTAGAACTCGCGCGTCGGATCATAGGAGACATTGAGCAGCGTCACCGTCTCCTTTTGCGCGCAGGAGGCCGCCCCAAAGAGGATGACCAGAAAAACTCCGATCCGCGGCGCGCGCCGCAACCCGCTGCGCGACGCGGAGAGGAGACGCGCGAACAACGCGCAAAAGAGACTCAAAAGGCTCATGTATATCACGACTTTCTTAGTCGTTTTTATTGGCTTCAATGATGAGGCCTCAATGATCGACGGTTCATTCTCCGCGTCGCGGCGCGCGCGCAACTCCGCGCCCTTCAGATCCCGTCGCCATCGCGGCCTTGAAGGGTGAAAATTTCGCTCGGCGCCACCGGCGCCCCGCGCATGACGCGCGCGAGCGTCGCCTCCTCCATGAGGCGCGCGATAAGGTTGCGGGCTTCCAGCAGCACCCTCCGGAACCGGCAGACCGTCTCCTGGCTGCACCGCTCATAACGCCTCGCCGAGACGCACGCAATCGGCGCGAGATATCCGTCGAAAAACCGAACGACTTCTCCCATCGTGATCTCCTCGGGCCGTTTTGCCAGCAGATACCCCCCGCGTTTTCCCGCCACGCTTTTGACCCATCGCTTCGCGCGCATTTGGAGCATGATCTGCTCGAGAAAACGCCGCGGGATCTCGTTGCGCCGCGCCAACTCGCGGATCGGAATCGGCGCCCCTCCTTGGTGTTCAACCAACGTGAAGAGCGCCCGCAAGGCGTAATCGGTTTTTTTGGAGAGATTCATTCTGTTAATCCCGAGCGCATAAGTCGGATATTCTTGAAGAAGACGAATTGTGTCAAGAGGAATCCGACATCCCAAATCCCCCGCGTAAGGCATAGGGAAACCCATCCTCAATCGAGAAATGCGTGACGCTTCTACAACATTTTGTGGTGAAGCCGCTGCTGCGGCGCCGCCGGCGGC
>JABWAM010000333.1 GCA_013360985.1 Verrucomicrobiia bacterium
CGGTGGTCTGCGAGAAGCGCGGGGCGGCGCCTCCGGGCGTCGCGGTCATTCGCGTCGCGAACAGCCGTCGCGCGCTCGCCCGCCTCGCCGACGCCTTCCATGGGAAGCCGTCTTCGCGCCTCACGATGATCGGGGTCACGGGGACCAACGGAAAGACGACGACGAGCTTGCTCCTCGCTTCGGCGCTCGAAGCCGCGGGCATTCCCACGGGCGTGATCGGGACGCTCGCGGTGCGTTTTGGGAACCGCGCGATCCCCGCGGCGAACACGACGCCGCCCGCCGACGATCTGCACGACCTCCTCGGGCAAATGCTCCAGGCGGGAATGAAGGCGGCGGTCATGGAGGTGAGCTCCCACGCCCTGCACCAAGGCCGCGCGGAGGACGTGGCATGGGACGCGGCGATCTTCACGAACTTCACGCAAGACCATCTCGATTACCACGGCTCGATGGAGGCGTACTTCGAGGCGAAACAGCGTCTCTTTCAGTCCCTCGGCCGCGGCGGCAAGGCCGGCGTCGCGGCGCTCAACGCCGACGATCCGCGCGCCGCGGAACTCCGCCGCGCGACGCCTTCGGGCGCGCGAACGCTGCTCTATGGGACCTCGGAGGAAGCGGAGGTCCGCGCGACGGACATCGCGACAAGCCTCGACGGCAGCCGCTTCCTCCTCCGCGCGAAGGAGGGCGAGACGGAGATCCGCACACCCCTCTTCGGCGCGCACAACATCGCCAACGCCCTCGCTGCCGCCGCCGCCGGCCTCGCTCTCGGCGTCGGATTGCCCGCCGTGGCGCGCGGGATCGCCGGTGTCGCCTGCGTGCCCGGGCGTTTGGAGCGCGTGAACTCGACGCCCGCGGTCTTTGTGGATTACGCGCACACGGAGGACGCGCTCCGCCGCGTTCTCCAGACGCTGCGGCCCTTCACGCGCGGCCGATTGTTCCTGGTCTTCGGCTGCGGCGGCGGGCGCGATCGGGCGAAACGGCCGTTGATGGGGCGCGCGGCGGCCGAACTCGCCGACTTCAGTTTCGTGACGAGCGACAACCCGCGCTTCGAGGCGCCGGAGGCCATCGCGGAGGAAGTGCTGAAGGGCTTCGGGAAACGCGCGGATCGCCGCGAGAAGATTCTCGACCGCCGCGACGCGATTCGCGCCGCGCTCGCGATGGCGGATCCGCGGGACACCGTATTGATCGCCGGCAAGGGACACGAGACGTATCAGGAAGCGCGCGGGGTGCGGCAGCCGTTCGACGATCGCGCCGTCGCGCGCGAGGTCCTCGCCGCGCCGCGCCAAGGAGACTCGCGCCATGGATGAAACGTCGTTGAAAGCTTTGGCGAAGATGAGCGGCGGGAAGCTGCTGGGGCCGGCTGCCGCGGCGGACACCGCGGTGCGTCGGGTGACGACCGACAGCCGCGAGGCGGGGCCCGGCGATCTCTTTGTCGCGCTGCGGGGCGAACGCTTCGACGGACATGACTACGTGGCGCAGGCGCTCGACCGCGGCGCTGCGGCGGCGATGGTCTCGCGGCCGATGAAGAAGGGGGAGGCGACGTTGGCGCCGATGATCTTCGTGGACGACACTTTGACGGGCCTTCAGGCGATGGCGCGGGCGTATCGCGGCGAGCGGTCCGTGCGAACGGTGGCGGTCGCGGGATCGAACGGAAAGACGGGCACCAAGGAGCTCGTGGCGGCGGCCTTGGGCGTGAAGTACGCCGTGCTCAAGAACCGCGGGAATTTGAACAATCACATCGGCGTGCCGATCAGCCTCCTCCAGTTCGAACGCCGCCATCAGATCGGAGTTTTCGAGGTGGGCACGAACCATGTGGGCGAGCTCGTTCCGCTCCTGCGGATGGTGCGCCCGACGGCCGGCGTGATCACGGTGATCGGGGAGGAGCACCTGGAGTTTTTCCGCGACCTCGAGGGTGTTGCGCGCGAAGAGGGCGCCCTGGCCGAGATCCTTCCGAGCGAAGGCTTGCTCGCGCTGAACGCCGACGATCCGTGGAGCGCGTCCATCGCGAAACGCTGCCGGGCGAGAGTCGTCACGTTCGGTTTCTCGAAGGACGCGGACTACCGAGGATTCGCCGTGGAGACGCGCGCGGAGGGGACCCGCTTCACGGCCCGCGGTCCCTCGGGAGAGCGCGATCTCGCCCTCCGCCTGCTCGGCCGCCATCAGGCCGCGAACGCGCTCGCGGCGCTGGCCATCGCCGATTTCTTCGAGGTGGACTTCGAGAAGGCGGCGGCCGCGCTCGAGGAGGTTTCCCCTGCGAAGATGCGCATGGAGCGCAAGCTCACCGCCGAGGGCGTGTTGCTCGTCAACGACGCCTACAACGCGAACCCCTCCTCCGTCCGCGCGGCCTTGCGCGCAATGGCGGAAATTTCCATTACCGGCCGCCGCTTCGCCGTGCTCGGCGAGATGCGCGAACTCGGCGCCGCGGCGGAGGAAGGGCATCGCTCGGTGGGCCGCGTCGCGGCGGAGTGCCGCGTCGATGTTCTTCTGCTGGTCGGCGAGGGCGTGGA
>JABWAM010000334.1 GCA_013360985.1 Verrucomicrobiia bacterium
GACGCCCGAGGCCATGGCCGATGTGGTCGAACGCGACTTTCCCGGCTTTGGCGAATTGATGCGCGCGGTCAGCCTGCGCGCCTGTCCGGCGGGCACGGTCACGGAGGCGCGAGCGCCCGTGGCGTCATCCGGCAACTCCAGCCTCATCTCCAGGGACAGCGCCGAGCGGGTGGGGTTGTGCACGGCCCCGCGGATTTCGACGGTCACCTGCGAGGTGATCGGGCCGGGAGGCGTCAACGTCAGGCGGACAAAGGGATGGTCGGGAGGGGGATTCATGCGGGGTTTTCTTGCGTCGATGAAGGGTTCGAGGCGAGCGGAGCGCCCTTTCCAGCACAGATCCTCCAGGCGACCCATCTCCTCGGCATGGAAGGTTTCCTCGGTTGTGAGGCGTGAGTTTTCGGAGTGTGCATGCCCGCTCAGCCGTTTCTCCAGCAGAGGGTGTTTGTCGGTCACAGAATCCCCGAGACGGCCAGGTAGCGCCACGCCGTGTGGGTCCAGACCGAGGGGCGCCGCGCGCGTTCCTCGAACTCCGGTATCTCGGAAACCTGACCGCGGATCAATTCGCCGAGACGGACGGAGAGTTCCCGGAAACGTTCCTTCTGGCCGCCGAGGCGAACCTGGATCGTCTCGAAGCCAAACGGCTTGTTCCGTCGGTGCCATTGTCGTCGAAAAGATTCCAGCGCCGCGTCAAGGTCCCGCACGATCGACGGGATGTCGTTGCGGATCCGCCGGAGGGCCGCGCGGTCCCGCCGGCCATAGGCGGCATCCATCTACTCGTGGAACCGGATTTTGTGCCGGAGAAAACGGAGAAGGGATCCCGCGTGCGCCAGATCGATCGGTTCGGTGGTGTTTCGAAAGGGATGGAGCCCGCGGAGCGCGGCCGCGAAGCGGGCGTCCAGCTTCTTCCACACGGACGCGAACCGCAGTTGTTCGTTCGTCCAGGCGACCCGGAGGAGCGGATCGTCCCAGAGCAGCTTCACATAGAGCCGGTCCGGGTCATGCATGGACGCCGCGGTCATCACCGCCTCGTAGTCGGCGCCGCAGACCGCCTGGAACCGGGCGCCCAACCGCGCGCGTTCGGGAGGGATCTGGCCGTACGCCGCGTCCGCGGCATGGGCCAGGCCAGCCAGCGCCGAGTTGAACTCGCAGTACGCCCCGTCGTCGCCCCAGACCGTCAGAAAGACCTCGCGCAGGCGGGCCTCGCGGCAGGCTTCCAGACAGGGCAGGACGCCGGCGGCCGGCGCGCACCAGAGGGTTTGGTAGGTCTCGACCGCGGACGCCATGATCGGCTCTTTCCCCAGCGCGCGATGCCGTCGGATCATGGCCAGGTACCGGGCTTTGTCCTTGTCCTCGTAGTCCCAATACACGAGTTGCGCCTTTTTCGGAATCCGCCGCTTCACCTCGGGCGGGATGCGGGCATGGGGATCTTCGTAGGCGCGCGTCTTGCTGCCCAGGCGGAAGTACATGTCGGACCACAGCATCGGCTCGAGTCCGTGGCGCCGGCAGAGGGCGGTCACGCGGCGAAGGTGCTCGTTGAACAGGTCGAACCCGCGTCGGTACCCGTGGAGGTTCTGGCACCGTCCGCGACCGAGGTCGAACGTCTCGTCCATGCCGATGTGGATGCGCCGACTGCGATAGCAACGGGCAAATCTCGCGATCATCTTCTCGATCAGTGCGTAGGTCCGCTTTTCGCCGACGAGCAGGACGGCGCTCGTGTCGGTCACCGCGTGGTATTCCGGCCATCGGAGCAGTTGGTCGAGATGTCCGAGAGTCTGGATGCAGCCGATCATCTCGATCCCGAGGTCCGCGGCGGCGCGGTCGATTTCGCGGAGTTCCTCGGCGGAGTACCGGCCGCGGCGATACCCGAAGTAGTCCTCGCCGGGCAGGGCATAGGTATTCTCGGTGTACAACATCGCCATGTTGTAGCCCAGCAGGGCCAGTTGCCGCAGCCAGCGCTGGAAATGTTCGGGCGTCATGACCGCGTTGCGGGAGCAGTCCAGCATGATCCCGAGCGTCTGGAACGAGGTGTGTTCCCGATAGACTTCCCCGGGCCGGACCAGTCCCGCGAGCAGCGCGCCGAGGGCGCGGCCCGCGCGGGACGGCTGGTCGTAGCGCACCATCGCCTCGCGGCCATGCAGGGCATCATTCGGGAAGAGACATCGGTGCTCCGCCCGCGTTGATTGCCGGAGCCGGCGGCGAGTGGTCCAATGATCGAAGGATGCCCGCCGCGCGCCTCTCTCGCCGCAGCCTGATCGCTCTCCCGGCGGGCCTCGCCCGCCAGCGCTCGGGCTACGCCGCCTGGAGTTGGGAACGCTGGCGCGCGATCAGCGGCGATCAGCCGCCTCAAATCACGACCGATCAATCCGGCCGCGCCGAGCTCTCTGAACTGCTCCAGCGCAGCGGCGCGACTCCCGCCGCGTGGACTGCCCGCCGGGGCGAACTTCGCCGTGTGATCGACGTCTTCCTCGGCGCGCCGCCAGCCGCGGTCCCGCCACTCG
>JABWAM010000038.1 GCA_013360985.1 Verrucomicrobiia bacterium
CTTCTATTCCTATTACACGCCGGACCTCGCTCGGGCGCTTGCGCGTCGCCCGTCTTTTCGTTAAAAACGCATTATGGAATTTTCCCGTGGCATTCGGGTGGCCTTTGCGGTTCTGGCTTTGACGGGACGCCTCGCTTGGGGGCAGGGGGCGGACGACATGGCGAATTCCCTGCTGATCCAAGCGGAGGAGGCGCTGACCAATAACGATCACAAGAAGGCGATCGGGCTCTACGAGAATCTCATTGCGAACTTCAAGAGCTTTCAGGGCATTTGGACGGCCAAATACAATCTGGGCTACGCGTGCTACGTCAGCGGAGACTACCCTCGAGCGACGGAGGTTCTGCGCGAGTTGGCCGATGGGAAGCGGAACCCCGACGTCGCGATGAGGGAACAGGCGTTCGCGCTGCTCGGAATGGTGTTTTCCTCGCAAGGCGCCGCGCTCGACAAGGAGGGGGAACGCGTGGCTGCCTTCGAGAAAGCCGTCGGCGTTTACGACGACTACCTCAAGGAGTTTCCCCAAGGCAAGATGCGCGCCGATGCGCTCTATGGGAAGGCCGCCGCTCAACTCCAAGGCGGCAAACCCGACGACGCGGAGAAAACTTTGGGGATCTTCTTCGGCGAATTCAAGCAGTCCGCCTTGGCTGCCGACGCCCTTTATCTCATGGCGCGCGTCTCCAGCGCGCAAGCGCGCATCGCGCGCGAGCGAAACCGCGACGCCGACGCGAAGCGCAAGGTGGCGGATGCTCGCCGCCTTTTCGATCAGGTCAGCGCCCAAGCCAAAGACCTTGCGCTGGCCAACCAGGCCTTCTACTCGGCGGGCGATTGTCTCCTCGCCGCGGGCGCCTATCGCGACGCGCTCGGCTATTTTCGCAAGGTGCGTCCGGTCGCGGCCTTGGAGCAGCAGGCGGCCCAGGCCGTGGAGCAGGCGCGCCACGCTTACACCTCGGCGATTCGCGGCAGCGACAAAGCGCGCCAATCCGAGGCCAGGAAACAGCTCGACAGCGCGATCCGTCGGGCGGCCGATGTGCGGGAGAGCGGCGGACTTTATCTCGCAGCCCAGCAGCAGATCGCGCGTTGCCTTTACGAACTCAAAAAATTCGATGAGGTGCTGGTGCTGAATCGGCACTGCCTGCCGCATTTTACGCCGGATCAGAAGAAGCGGGCGCAATACTTAGGGATCAAGGCGCGCATCGAAAAGAAGGATCTGGATGGAGCGCTCAAGGCTTACGCGGACTTCAAGGTCGCCTATCCCGGAGATCAGATCGGCGAAGACTTGCCGGTTTCTTTCACCGAGAGTTTTCTCCGGTCGGGCAAGTATGCCGAAGCCTTAAAATTGGCCGACGAATATGAGGCAACCTTCCCGAAAGGGGCGTTCCTCGAGCAAATCTATTTCCTCGCCGCCAGCGCAGCCAGCCAGTCGGGAGACACCGCGGAGGCCGACCGCCGCAACAAGAAGTTCAGCGAGAAGTTCCCGAAAAGCTCCATGGCCGGAGCGGCGATTTTCAATAAAGCCTACACGAGCTATCAGAAGAAAGAGTACGCCGCCGCGATTCCCGAGTTCCGTTCCTACATTGAAAAGTTTCCGCAGACCGAGGCTGCGGAAAACGCCGCGTTCTTCATCGGCGTTTCGCTCTTTGAATCGAAAAAGACCGATGACGCGATCAAGGAACTGCAGGCCTTCGAGAAGAAGTATCCGAAAAGCAAGCTCCTGCCGAACGCGCTTTACCAGCTTGCCAAGGCGTTCGAGGAGAAGAGGGAGATGGAGGCCGCCCTCAAAATTCACGCGCGCATCGTGAAGGAGTTCCCCGAGGAGGCCGTTGCGCCCTATTCCCAGATGGCCATCGCCGTCATTCATCTCGCCGCCGGACCGAAGAGCTATCCTGCGGCGCGGCGCGCCTGCGAGCAGTTCCTCCAGCTTTTCGCCTCGCACGCGCTCGCGCCCAACGCGGCGTTTTATCGCGCGGAAATTTTTCGCAATCTGAATCAGCCGGATGAAGCCGAGGCCGCTTACCGCGAGGTCACTTCGAAATTCCCCGAGTCGGAGATGGCGCCTCAAGCGCAGAACGCCTTGGGAGAGATGTTTTTTCAGCGCGCCGCGCGAATGGCCGCGCGTCCGGAGAAGCTCGCTCCCGAGAAGCAGGCTGAATACAAGGACCTGATCGGCAAAGCCTCGCAGATCTTCGAAGAGATCCTCACGCGTTCTCCGGGGAGTCCGGCCGCCGACAAAGCGCTCTCGCAACTCAGCGCGATCTGGATGGCCCGGGTCAACGCGGGATTCGCGAAAAAGGAGGAGGCGCGCGAGTACTTCGGAAAACTCGGCGCGAAAGACGCCGCCCTCGCGCCGAAGGCCGCGTTCGCCCTCGGCGGATTGATGAGCCTCCTCGGGGACCGCGAAGCCGCCATCGCCGTGTTGGGCGAGGCCTTCGACAAGGCGGGGGAGACCTCTCTTCCCAATGCCGGCTATCGCCAATATCGCAGCGCGCTCCTCGATGCGAAGCAATACGACCGCGCGATCAAGGTTTCCGAAAGACAGCTTGAAGAGAAGCGGCAGGCCAACGATGAGCAGGGAATCGCGGAAGCGCTTCTTGGGCTCGGGCAGGCGTACTTCGACAAAGGCGATCTGCAAGCTGCGGCGAAAAACTTCGAGGAGGTGGTTTCGAAGTATGCGTGGTACGACGGCGCGGCGCCCGAGGCCGAGTTTTATCAAGTTTGGATCGAGGAGAAGCGTAAAAACTGGGATGAAGCCATCAAGCGGTACACGGCCCTTCAGGCCAAGGTTCGCGACACTGAGCTCAAGGTGAAGATTTTTATGCGCTTGGGCTACACATGGCAGGGGAAGGCCGAGGCGGAAGTCCAGCCGAAGTCCAAGGAGGAATGCTACAAGCAAGCGATCGGTTTTTTCCTCCGCATCGGGTTGACCTACCAGACGTTGCCCGACTTGGCGAGCGAGGGGCTTTACCGCGGCGGCGCCGCCTATGAAGCCATGGCTGCAATTCCCGGCGCGGAGGCTCGATTGCGCGCGGAATCCCTCCAGAACGCCATGAAATTTTACAAGCGCGGGCTCGAGGAGCATCCCCGGAGCGAATGGGCGGCGAAGAGCAAGGAACGCCTGGCGGCGCTCGGAACGCCCGCGTCCCAGAAAAAATAAACGTCAGGTATGGATTGACGTTTTTCCGCGTTTCATGCTACCACAGCCTTCCCCTATGAATGCCTATTCTCGTCTTTTCCGCATTCTGTCGGTCGCCCTCGGTTTCGTCCTTGCGGGCTGCGGAACCGTTGAAGCCCCGAAGACCTATATTTCGGAAGACAATCTGGCGAGCAGCAAGGAGGAGGCCATGGCGCTCGCCGAAAGGCTCCCCTCCGCCGAAGAGGTTGCCGCTCCAACCGTCAGAGAGGAAGCCTCGAAGGAAGCCTCGAGACCCGTTGCCCGCTCTTCTGAGACCGCAGTTCTCCGCCAGGAACGTCCCTCCCCACCGTCCGCCGCGCCGCGAGAAACCTCGCCGTCGCCGCCATACTCGCCACCGCCCTCGTCTCCGGCGCCCTCCTTCGAGGGGACCGTCGTGCTGCTCAATCTTCAAAAAGGCTTTGTGATCGTGGAATTTTCGGATGGAAAAATTCCTCCTCCTCGTTCCGAGTTGGGGGTTTATCGCGGAGGGACCTTCGTCGGCAGCGTCCGCATCACCCCGCCGATCAAATCGCCGCATGCTTCCGCGGACATCATCAACGGCAGCCTTCGCCGGGGCGATCAGGTTCGCTAGGCCGCCGCCGCGCGACTCGCTTTTTCGAACTTAGCCCACGTTTCCATGCGCTTCTTGCCTCTGTTTGCTTCCGCATTGTTCCTTACCGTCGCCATGCCCGAGGTCCGCGCGGAAACTGCGGACGACTTTCTCAAGGCCTACTTCCTCGTGCAGGACGGAGACGCCGCCGAGAAGGGGGGCGACAGCGCGAAGGCTTCGGAAAAGTATGCCGCCGCCCTTAAGATTCTTCGCGAAATCAAGAAGGCCAATCCCGATTGGAATCCGAACATTATCGCCTATCGCACCAAGTACTGCGCCGAACGCATTGTCAAAGCCGGCGGACGGGTCGAGCCCGAGGAAGGGGGAGGCGTTTCCGCGCATCCTTCCGCCGCCGCGCCGACGCCGACGGTTGAGATTTCAACGCCGGTAAACACCGTGCCGACCGGCGTGAAGCCCGCGTCACCCGAGGAGGCGGCGGCGCCGTCGCGCTCTTCGGATCGGATTGCGGAACTGGAAAAGGAGTTGGGTCGGGCGCGGCAGGAGATCGGCAAGCTTCAGAGGGAAAAGGGTGATCTCGAAACTCGTTTGCGCAAGGCGGAGGAAGATCTCCGAGTCAGCAGCGCCGGCGCGGATGAGCGAATGCAAAGCTTGATCAAGGAGAACGACGCGCTCAAGCAGCGTCTCGCCGACGCCGAGTCGCGTCTCAAGGGGGTCGGATCGAGTGCCGACGACATCGCCGCCGTCCGGTCCGATCTCGGCAAGGCCCAAGAGGCGATCGACAAACTCCGCCAGGAGAACGAGCAACTCAAGACCGCGAATGCCGCGCTCAAGAGCGAGCTCGAGGATGTCCGCGGTCAACTCCGCACCGCCACGGCCGGCCCCGCTTCGAACATCGCCCCCGAGGTTCTCCAGACCCTGCAAAAGGAGAACGCCCTTTTGCGCGCCATCGTGGATCGCCAGTATCAAGAGGACTCCCGCCGCATGCAGGCGCGCGACACGCTCGCGAAGGAGCTCGAGGAGATGGGAAATCGCGCCGACGCGATTCGCCAACAGATCAAGGTGCTTGCCACGCCACTCTCGCCGCTCTCCGAAGATGAGCGCGCGTTGCTGAAGACCCCCGCCGCGATTCCGCGCGAGGATCCCACCCGTCTCAGCGGCACGCTGACTTCGAAAAAAAGTTCGGGGAGCGACGCGGCGCCGAAGCTGAGCGCGGACAATACGGTGTTGGCGAGCGACGCCAAGCGCCTCTTTGCCAAGGGCGATCTCGACGGCGCCGCCGAGAAGTATGAAGCCATCCTGAAGACGGAGCCGAATAGCGTGTTCGCCCTTTCCAACCTCGGCGTGATCCGGTTTCGCCAAGAACGCGTGGAAGACGCCGAAAAAGCCCTGCAGGGCGCGCTCGCCGCGGATCCTCAGGACGCCTTTTCTCTCTCCGTGCTGGGAATCGTCCACTATCGGCAGGGGCGCTTTGACGACGCGGTGAGCGTGTTGACGCGCGCGATTTCGCTGAATCCGAACAATCACGAGACGCACAACTACCTCGGGATCACGTACAGTCAGAAAGGTTATCAGGAGGCCGCGGAGAAGGAGTTGCTCAAGGCGATCGAGATCAAGCCCGACTACGCCGACGCGCACTTCAATCTCGCCGTGGTTTACGCATCGCAAAATCCGCCTTCCGCCGAGCTCGCGCGGAAGCACTACCGCCGCGCGATCGACCTCGGGATGCCGAAAGACTCCGAACTCGAGAAGCTCCTTGCCAAGTAGCCTCCGTCGAAGCGTGAAGTCCTCCCGCGCGATTTGACAGCGTCTTTCCACCGGGTAGATTCTCGCATGCGCACGGCTCTCGCATCGCTCGTTCGGGGAGGGCGCGCCTTGTTCTCGCGCAGGAAAGGTTCGCCTTGCCGCGCGCATCGCGGCGAAAAAGCCTGCAAATGTCCCGTCTGCGTCGGCGGATTGTTCGCCTTGGTCGGTTTGCCTTGCGGAGTTTGTTGCGTCGTCAAATCCATCGAGTTGACCCACGAGAAGGCCGAGGACCTGCGTCGCGTCGGCATCCGCGAAGGATGCCGGATTTCGCTCCTCGGCGCCGGCGACCCCGTGGTGGTCCAGGTCCATAACTCTCGCATCGCCATCAGCCGACGTTTGGCCGGCGCCGTCAGGGTTCGCGCCGCGTCTCACTGAGACGCGGACGCTTCGGCTGATGCAAACGCTCGCTGAGTTGGAGATCGGCGCCGAGGCCTATGTCTCCCGACTCGACGCTCCCCCTCCGGATGCGCAACGCCTGATGGAGATGGGGTTGACAGCAGGGGCGAAAGTTCGCGTGATGCGCCAAGCGCCGCTCGGCGATCCTCTCGAGGTGGCCGTGCGCGGATGTCGCCTGAGCATTCGTCGCGCCGACGCGCAAGCCGTGATTTTGTCCGGCGACGACCATGTCTGATTCGCGCCCGGACGGCAACGAGGCCGGCATTCTCCATATCGCCCTCGCTGGAAATCCGAACAGCGGCAAGTCCACCCTCTTCAATCTCCTCACGGGGCTTCGGCAAAAGGTCGCCAACTATCCCGGGGTGACCGTCGAGAAAAAAGAGGGAGTGCTCCGTCTCCCGGAGGGTCTCGAAGTCCATGTGGTGGACTTGCCCGGCGCCTATTCGCTCAATCCCCGTTCTCCGGATGAAGAGATCGCCCATGACGTCGTGCTCGGGCTGCGCGACGATACGCGGCCTCTGGACCTCCTCGTGGTCGTCGTGGACGCAAGCAATCTGGAGCGCAACCTATTTTTCGCTTCACAGCTCCTCGGCGTGGGCCGTCCCGTGGTCATTGCGCTCAATATGATGGACGTCGCGCGCGCCGCGGGATTCGTGATTGACGTGCCGTCGTTGCAGCTCGCGCTCGGCGTGCCCGTCGTGGCGATGGCCGCGAACCGAGGAGAAGGCGTGGCGGAGTTGCGCGCGGTCATCGCGCGCCAATTGACGGCGCCTTCAGTGCCGCGGGAACGCATCCCGCTTTCGCCGTCGGTCGCCGAAATCGTGGACGCCGCCGGCGAGGCCATGGTCGCGGCCGGGCTCGCGAAACTCGATTGGGCGCGGGGCGAAGTCCTGCGCCTCATCAGCTCGCAAAAAGCGCTCGATCACCGTCGCCTCGCCGGCGCGCCTTCCGTGCGCGCGGCGGTGGAGAAGGCGCGCGGAGAACTCGCGGCGCGCGGCGTGGCGTGGCATACCCTTGAAGCGACCCAACGCTACCGTTGGATCGAATCGGTCCTGCGCCGCGCGCGCGGACAGCGCGAGGTGTCGGAGAACGTCACGGATCGTCTCGACCGGGTGTTCACCCATCGCGTCCTTGGGCCGGCCATCCTTCTCGCCGTCGTCTTCGCCGTCTTCGCGGCGATTTTTCAGCTCGCCCAGTATCCGATGGATGCGATCCAGTCGGGCTTCGACGCGACCGGCCGCCTCGCGCTGCGGCTGCTGCCGGAGGGCTTGATGCAGGATATGCTTGTCAACGGAGTCCTCGCCGGCGTGGGAAGCATCCTCGTCTTTCTTCCCCAGATCATGCTGCTCTTCCTCTTCCTCGGCATTCTCGAGGATTCCGGTTATATGGCCCGCGTCGCCTTCATCATGGACCGCGTGATGGGGCGGGTGGGCCTTCACGGCAAGGCCTTCATTCCTCTCGTGTCCAGCTTCGCCTGTGCGATCCCGGGCGTCATGGCGACGCGGACGATTGAGAACGCGCGCGACCGTTTGGTGACGATCCTTGTCGCGCCGCTGATGTGCTGTTCGGCGCGCTGGCCGGTCTACTTCTTGCTCGCGGGCACGTTCATCCCGCCAGTGCGCGTTTTCGGCCTCATTCCCCTTCCGGCGATCATCATCTTCGCCATGGTCGTTCTTGGAGTGGTCGCCGCAGTGCTCATGGCCGGAGTTTTTCGCCGAACGATCGCGCGAGGGGAGAACCCCTCTCTCATCCTTGAGCTTCCCCCTTATCGGATGCCGGCTTTCGGCGCAGTCTTTCGCGTGATGATCGAGCGCGGTTGGATTTTCGTGAAGAACGCGGGGACGGTGATCCTCGCCATTTCCATCGTCTTGTGGGCCTTGAGCGCCTTTCCCCGTCGGCCCGGCGCGTCGCCTTCGGAACAGATTCGTCAAAGCTACGCAGGCAAGATCGGGCATCTCATTGAGCCGGTGATTCAGCCGCTCGGTTTCGATTGGAAGATCGGCGTCGCGATCCTCGCGAGTTTCGCCGCGCGCGAGGTGTTCGTGAGTTCGATGGGCACGATCTACGGAGTGGAGACTGCCGATTCGGAAAATCCAACTGATCTTCGAGAGCGGCTTCGCGCGGAGGCGGACCCCGCCACTGGCGCTCCGTTCTTTACGCCTCTCCGCGCGGTGAGCTTGATGGTCTACTATGTGCTCGCGATGCAATGCATGAGCACCATGGCTGCGGTTCGACGGGAGACCGGCGGATGGAAATGGGCAGTTTTCCAGTTCGCCTACATGGGCGTGCTCGCCTGGGGCGCTTCCTTCTTGGTCTGGCACGGCGGTCGTTGGCTGGGCTTCCCGTAGGCGCGTGGCAAGACGCCTCGCGGGAAAAAGCCGAAGCCCAAAAATGTTGCGGCTTGATATCTGCGGCGCGTGGGGTAGGCTTCATGGCCCATGAACTTCGCATCTTTTCTTCCTCTTGTGGCGTGTGTCGCCCTGGCGCTTCTTGGTTGCGCGTCGAATCCTTCCCAGGAAAGCACGGTGACCACTTTGCCTCCGGGAGAGTCGGGTGCGCCGGCGGTCGCCGCGGAGACCGCGCCCCAACAACTTCCGGTTTCCGTCGCCGACCTCGAAGCGCGCAGCGCCGCGGGCGAAATTATTCCCCTCAATCAGTTTCCCAAGCGCAAAGGGTATCCCGTCGCCTTGCGTTCGAAATGGCCGGGCCTCGTCAAGAGTCCGTATGCGCAGGATAAACAGATGGTAGATGTGACTCGTTTCGGTCCCGATAGCGCCGTGAGGTGTCCGCATACCGGCAATATTTTCTTTACCCCGCCGGCGGGCGATGCGGGTTCCGGTCGATGATTCGCCGCCTTGCGCTTCTTCCGCTGGCGTTTGTCTTCGCTCTTTCGGGATGCCGGCAGCCGCCGGGGAGTCGTCCTGCGGCGGGCGACGACATTCCGATTGGGCTTTACGGCTCGCTCACCGGTTCGACCGCCACCTTCGGGCAGAGCACGAAAGACGGAGTGAGCCTTGCGACCGAGGAGGTCAATGCCGCCGGCGGCGTGCTCGGAAAGCCGATCCGCCTGATCGTCGAGGACAATCAAGGCAAGCCCAACGAGGCGGTCAATGCCGTCTTGAAGCTGATCCAGCGCGATCACGTCGTCGCGGTGCTCGGCGATGTGGCGAGTTCGCTGAGCATCGCGGCGGCGCCCGTTTGCCAACAGAATCGCATCCCGATGCTTTCGCCTTCCTCGACGAATCCCAAGGTCACGGAGATGGGGGATTATATCTTCCGCGCCTGCTTCATCGATCCGTTTCAGGGCGATGTGATGGCGAAGTTCGCGTTCAAGACGCTCAAAATGAAAACGGCGGCGGTCTTTACGGACCGAAAGAACGACTACAGCGTCGGGCTTGCGCAGTTCTTTAAGGAAAAATTCACGGCCCTTGGCGGGAAAATCGTCGCCGAAGAGGGGTACCAAGCGGGGGATCGCGAGTTCAAGCCGCAGCTCACCAATCTGCGCGCCGCGAATCCCGAGACGATTTTCGTGCCGGGGTATTACACCGAATGCGCGTTGATCGCCCGTCAGGCGCGGGAACTGGGGATCACAGTGCCGCTTTTGGGAGGCGATGGATGGGATTCCGACGTCACGATCGAGAGTGGAGGCGCGGCGGTCGAGGGATGCTACTTCAGCAACCACTATCATCAGGACGACCCACGCCCCGAAGTGCGGTCGTTCGTGAAGAAGTTCCGCGAGATCCACGACGGGCGCACGCCCGACGCGATGGCGGTGACGGGATATGACGCGGCCAAGATCCTCTACGACGCGATTCGCCGGGCGAGGTCGACCGATCCGAAGGCCGTCCGCGACGCGCTCGCGGCGACGAAGGATTTCGTGGGGGTTTCGGGCAAGATTACGATCGGTCCCGACCGCAACGCCAGCAAGAGCGCCGTCGTCCTCAAGATCGAAGGCGGCCGCTTCAAGTTCGTTCAGTTGGTCGCGCCCTGATCGCGGGATCTTTCGGTTGGAACGCGGCGCGCGTCTCCGCATCGAACGGTTTGCAAAATCCGTGTTTGACCGATAGCTTCCAGGAACCCTAATATCTCCGGACATCTTCTTTCAACCTCCTCATTCTCGATTCATGAAAATTAAAGTCGGCATCAACGGGTTCGGCCGAATCGGCCGGATGATCTTTCGCGCGCTCTGTGAACAGGGATTGCTCGGCAAGGAGGTCGAGGTGGTCGCGGTCAACGACCTCGTTCCCGCCGACAACCTCGCCTATCTCGTGAAGTACGATTCCGTCCAAGGGCGTTTTTCCGGCGAGGTGAACAGCGCGAAATCTTCGCCGGCCGCGGCCGAGGACGATCTTTTGGTGGTTAACGGGCAGGCGATCCAGTGTTTGGCGGTCAAGGAGGGGCCGGCTGCCCTTCCGTGGAAGGCGCTCGGCGCCGAGATCGTCATCGAGTCCACCGGGCTTTTCACCGATGCGGAGAAGGCCAAGGGGCATCTCGCCGCAGGCGCGAAAAAGGTGTTGATTTCCGCTCCGGGAAAAAACGAGGACCTCACGCTCGTCGTCGGCGTCAATCACCACAAGTACGACAAGACGAAACACCACATCGTCTCCAACGCGAGTTGCACGACGAACTGCCTTGCCCCCGTCGTGCACGTGCTCCTCAAGGAAGGGTTCGGCATCGAGGAAGGCTTGATGACCACCGTACATGCCTACACGGCGACCCAGAAGACCGTGGACGGTCCGTCGAAGAAGGATTGGAAGGGCGGACGCACCGCCGCGCAAAACATCATTCCCTCGACGACCGGCGCGGCGAAGGCGGTCGGTCTCGTCATTCCCGAAGTCAAGGGGAAGCTCACCGGCATGGCCTTTCGCGTGCCCGTGCCGACCGTGTCGGCGGTGGATCTCACCGTGCGCACCGCAAAGGAGACCTCCTATGAGGAGATCTGCGCGGCGATGAAAAACGCGAGCGCGACCTACCTCAAGGGCGTGCTTGGATACACCTCAGACGAGGTTGTCTCCAGCGACTTCATTCACGACGCGCGGTCGAGCATCTTCGACGCGGGTGCGGGCATCGGGCTGAACAAGCGCTTCTTCAAGTTGGTGAGCTGGTATGACAACGAATGGGGCTATTCCAACCGGTGCGTGGATGTGCTGAAGTTTCTCCTCTGAAAAGACGACGGGAGAACGGGGGAGGGCGATCCGCATGCGCGATCCTTCGGCGTTCCGCCCGGACGCGGCGCGCGCGGTTCTCGTTTCTCTTCGCTGAATCCCGCTCAGCCGATTTCTGACGCCTTTGCCCATGCCCAAGCTCAACGTTCAAGATCTCAACGTCGCGGGCCGCCGCGTGCTCGTCCGCGTGGATTTCAACGTGCCGCTCGACGGGGAAGGGCGGATCACCGACGAGTCCAGGATCCTCGCGTCGCTGCCGACGATCGACTGGTTGCTTGAGCGCGGCGCGCGCGTCGTCCTTTGCAGCCACCTCGGACGGCCGAAGGGGAAAGCGGATCCCGCGATGAGTCTCCGCCCTGTGGCGAAGCGGCTCTCCGATCTGTTGGCGCGTCCCGTCGCTTTTCTCGACGAGTGCGTGGGGGAGAAGGTGGAGAAAACCGTCGCGATCATGAAGGATGGCGATTGTCTGCTGCTGGAAAATGTGCGTTTTCACGCGGCGGAGGAGAAGAACGATCCCGTGTTCGCGAAAAAACTGGCCGCCTACGCCGAGTTTTTCGTGAACGACGCCTTCGGCTCGGCTCATCGCGCACACGCCTCGACCGAAGGGGTGACGCATTTCGTCCAGAAATCCGCGGCGGGTTTCCTCCTCCAGAAAGAGCTCCGTTATCTCGGGGACGAGCTCGCTCATCCCGCGCGCCCGTTCGTAGCCATTCTCGGCGGCGCGAAGGTGAGCGACAAGATCGCCGTCATCGAGTCGCTGCTCCACAAGGCGGACGCTCTGCTGATTGGCGGCGCGATGGCGTATACTTTCCTTCGCGCTCAAAAAATTCCAACCGGTGACTCGCTCGTCGAGGAGGATCGCTTGGAAACAAGCCGCCGTGTGCTCGATCTCGCCGCGAAGATGAACAAACGCATCTTTCTGCCGGTGGATCATGTCGTCGCACGTCGGGTAGTGACCGACCGGCTGGACAAGAAGGGGAAGAAGATCGTGGAGTTTCAGGACGTTCAGACGACGGCCGTCGCCGCAATCGACGGGGGGCTTTGCGGGGTGGACATCGGTCCGAACACCGTGCGCGCGTATGCGGCCGTCGTCGCGGAAGCCAAGACCGTTTTTTGGAACGGCCCGATGGGCATCTTCGAGAACACGGCGTTCGCCAAAGGTACTTTCGACATGGCGCAAGCCGTGGCGGCCAGCGGCGCGCGTTCGATCGTCGGCGGCGGCGATTCGGTGAAGGCCGTCAACAAAAGCGGGCTTGCCGGGAAAATTACCTTCCTCAGCACGGGCGGGGGCGCGTCGCTCGAGTTTCTCGAAGGCAAAACTCTTCCCGGCGTCGCCGCCCTCCACGAGCGGTGAACGCCCCCGCCTCCCGCGCGAGGCATCCGCCTTGCCGCCGCTCTTCCGCGTCTTTCGCTTGCGCCTTTTTTTCTCTATGAAAACTCGACGCCCCATCATCGCCGGCAACTGGAAAATGCATCGCACCCTCGGCGAGGCGGAAAGCCTCGTGCAGGGGCTCCTCATCGAGCTTCCGGACCTTGCGGATGTGGATGTCGTGCTCTGTCCGCCCTTTACCGCGCTCGCGAAGGTGGCCGATCTCGTCGCGAAGAGCCCGGTGCGCGTCGGTGCCCAAGACATGCATTGGGAGAAAGAAGGGGCGTTCACGGGAGAAATCTCGGCCACCATGCTGCGCGATGTGTACTGCCGCTACGTGATTCTCGGACACAGCGAACGTCGCCAGTATTTCGGCGAGACGAACGCGAGCGTAAATCGCAAGGCGAAGGCCGCGCTCGCCGCCAGCCTGCGCCCGATCGTGTGCGTCGGCGAGACCCTCGACCAGCGCGAGAAAGAGGATTTTAAGGGGATGATCCGGACGCAGGTGCGCGAAAGCCTCGCCGAGATTTCCGGCGATGATGCCGAGGAGGTCATTGTCGCTTACGAGCCGGTCTGGGCAATCGGCACCGGCCGCAACGCGACCCCCGCGCAGGCCCAAGAGATTCATGCGCTCGTGCGCGCGACGCTCGCCGAGCAGATGGGCGCGAAAACGGCCGCCAGAATCCGCATTCAGTACGGGGGAAGCGTCAAGCCCGCCAACGCCGCCGAGATCCTCAGCCAAACCGATATCGACGGCGCGCTCGTGGGAGGGGCCAGCCTCGAGGCGCGCGGTTTCGCCGCAATTGTCAAAGCCGCAATTTGACGGAGGAGGCGGGCGTCGCGGCTTGCAACGCGCGCCGAAGGAGGGTAGAACCCTCTCCCGCGTTTCCTTGCTTGATCGGATTTTTTTAGCAGCCGCACCCCGCCTCTTCTCATGACCTTATCCGGCCTTCTTATCGGTTTTCTTCTGACGATTCATGTGATCGTCTCCGTGCTCCTCGTCCTCCTCGTCCTCATGCAGCGCCCAAAGAGCGAAGGGCTCGGCACCGCCTTCGGGGGCGGAGTGGCCGACTCGCTTTTCGGCTCCGGTGCGGGCAATGTCCT
>JABWAM010000039.1 GCA_013360985.1 Verrucomicrobiia bacterium
CTGGGCGTTGCGCGAGGGCGCGGAAGGCTTCGCGCGCAACGCGCGCGTCGAACGGACCGGGCGCGTCGCGAAGCTGGCGGTCACCCAGGAGCACGGCGCGATGGAGGGGCGCGCGCTGGTGCGCGAGGCGCCGATCAAGGTTTTCGAGGAAGACCCGTCGTTCGTGGACAAGATGACCGACGAGTCGCACATGCCGCCTCTTCGTTCGGCTTACGCGCATCCCGCGATGGACGCGCCCCACCAGTGGGCGATGTCCATTGACTTGGGGCGTTGCACGGGCTGCAACGCCTGCATCCTCGCCTGCCAGAGCGAAAACAACATCCCGATCGTGGGCAAAGATCAGGTTGCCCGCGGACGCGAGATGCATTGGATCCGGCTCGACCGCTATTACGCGGGTTCCGAGGACGATCCCGCGATGCTCACGCAGCCCGTGGCCTGCATGCAGTGCGAGAACGCCCCGTGCGAGACGGTATGCCCCGTGAATGCCACCGTGCACAGCGAAGAGGGGCTGAACGTGATGGCCTACAACCGTTGCGTCGGCACGCGGTACTGCAGCAACAACTGTCCGTACAAAGTCCGACGATTCAACTTCTTTGATTACAACCGCCGGCAGCTCGACAAGCTCTACCTCGGGCCGCTCGGGCCGAAAAGGGTCGCGGAGACCGTGAAGATGCAGAAAAATCCGAATGTCACCGTCCGTATGCGCGGGGTGATGGAGAAGTGCACCTTCTGCGTCCAGCGCATCGAAGCGGCCAAGATCGATCAGAAGGCGAAGGCGGGCGCTTCGCCCGACGTGCTTGTGCCCACCGACAGCGTCAAGACCGCCTGCCAGCAAGTCTGCCCGACCCAGGCGATCGTGTTCGGCAACCAGATCGATCCGAAGAGCGAAGTCGCCCGCGTCAAGAAGCTCCCTCACGACTACGGGATGCTCGAGTATCTGAACGTGCGTCCGCGCCTGACCTATCTCGCCCGCTTGCGCAATCCGAATCCCCAGATGCCCGGCGCCGAGCAGGTGGGGATGAGTTCGCTGGCCGGCGCGCATGGGCATGGGGCGGCCGCGCATTCCGCGGACGCGACGCATTCCGATGGAAAGGCCGACTGAAGATGAGAGGGACCCATTTCCTTTTGATCGAGAAGAGCGCGGCTTCGGAAACCGGCCGCGGCCGCGCCGCTTCGGTCAACGGTTTTTTTCTTGAGGGGTGACCATGGCCAACGGTTCCACCATCGACATTTCCGGCGCGGCGGCGCGCATGGTGCAGCGACGCCCGCTCGTCCTTCATGGGCGAGGGTATCGGTGGATCACCGATCACATCAGCGAGATCACCGAACGGAGCGCGCCGAAGTGGTGGTGGGTCGCGACGATTTTTACCGGCGCGCTCACGCTGCTTGCTGTGGCGATGTTCACCTACCTCGTGGCGACGGGGGTGGGAGTCTGGGGCCTCAATCAGCCGATCGGCTGGGCGTGGGACATCACCAACTTCGTCTTTTGGATCGGAATTGGCCACGCCGGAACGCTCATCTCGGCGATCCTCTTCCTTACGCGCCAGAAGTGGCGGACTTCGATCAATCGTTCGGCGGAAGCAATGACCCTTTTCGCGGTGATTTGCGCGGGCCTGTTCCCCGCGTTCCATGTTGGGCGCGTGTGGATGGTGTGGTTCCTCGCGCCGGTCCCGACGCCGCTCGGAATCTGGCAAAACTTCCGCAGCCCGCTCCTCTGGGACGTCTTCGCGGTGAGCACCTACTTCACCGTCTCGGTCATTTTTTGGTACACGGGGCTCGTCCCCGACCTCGCGACCCTGCGCGATCGCGCGAAGACGCGCCTCCGCAAGGTGTTCTTCGGAATTTTCGCGCTCGGTTGGCGCGGATCGAACCGCCAGTGGCGGCACTACGAAAAGGCGTACCTCGTGCTCGCGGGGATCTCCACGCCGCTCGTGCTCTCCGTGCACAGCGTGGTCTCCTTCGACTTCGCCGTCTCGATCCTGCCCGGGTGGCACACGACGATCTTCCCCCCGTACTTCGTCGCGGGCGCGATCTTCGGCGGGTTCGCGATGGTGCTCACGCTGCTTCTGCCCGCGCGCGCCCTGTTCGGTCTCCACGACCTGATCACGGCCAAGCACATCGACAACATGTGCAAGATCATCCTGCTCACGGGGTCGATCGTCGGGTACGCCTACACGATGGAGTTCTTCATCGCCTGGTACAGCGGCAACGAGTTCGAGAAGTTCGCCTTTATCAACCGCGCGACGGGCCCCTACTGGTGGGCATACTGGTCGATGATCTCCTGCAACGTGATCGCCCCGCAGCTCTTCTGGTTCAAACGTTGCCGCCGCAACCTGTGGGTGATCTACGCCGTCGTGATGTGCGTGAACGCGGGGATGTGGTTTGAGCGTTTCGTGATCATCGTCACCTCGCTCCACCGCGACTTCCTCCCCTCCTCTTGGGGATACTTCAAACCGACCTGGGTGGACGTCTGCACGTTTACGGGAACGATCGGCCTCTTCGTGTTCCTCTTCCTGATCTTCGTGCGTTTCCTCCCGATGATCACGATGTTCGAGGTCAAAGCGATCCTTCCCGAGGCGGATCCGCACCATCGCGCGGACGGGGCGAAAGGAGGACATTCGTGAGCGCGCGCGTGTATGGCGCCGGCGCGGAGTTCGAGAGCGCGGGCGCGCTCCTGCGCGCCGCCGAAAAGGCGCGCGACCGCGGCTTCAAGAAGTGGGATGTCCACTCGCCCTTTCCGATCCACGGGATGGATGCCGCGATGGGCCTGGGCAATTCCCGGGTGTCGGCGATCTCGCTCGCGGGCGGCGCGACGGGATTGCTCACCGCGTTCCTGCTCATCTGGTGGACCTCCGCGGTGGAATACCCGCTCATCACGCATGGGAAACCCTACTTTGCCTGGCAGTTCTCGATGCCGATCTTCTTCGAGCTGACGGTGCTGTTCACCGCCTTCGCCACGCTCTTCGGGATGCTCGCCATGAACCTCCTCCCGCGCCCGCATCATCCCGTCTTCAATTGGGAGCGTTTCCGGCGGGTGACCGACGACGGATTCTTCCTCGTCGTCGAGGCCGCCGACCCGCTCTTTTCAACGAGCGAAACGCCCCGTTTCCTCGAGGAGATCGGCGGGCGCCACGTCGCGCTCATCGAGGAGTAAGCTTCGAGAGAAACGCCGCTCCCGTTCTCCCTTTTGCATCTGCGATGAAAAACTTCCTCCTCGCCCTGATCGTCGTCGTGATCACGGTCTTTGTCATCGCGGGATGGCGCGGCCGCCGGAGCGAGCGCCCGCCGCTTCAGATTTTCCCCGACATGAAGGCCCAGCCGAAATACAAGACGCAGGCCGAGACGATCTTCTTCGCAGACGGCCGCGCCGATCGCATCCCCGTCGCGGGCGCGATTCCCGTCGAGGTGGATCCGCGCGACGGGTATCGGCTCACCGGCCAGATCCGCGACCGCTGGGGCGACGGGTTTCCGATTCCCGTAACCGAGGCCTTGATGGAGCGCGGCCGTCAACGTTATGGGATTTCCTGTTCTCCGTGCCACGGCCTCACGGGCAGCGGCGACGGAGTGGTCACCGAGTACGCCCTCAAGGGAGTGGTGGCGAACTTCAATACCGATCGCCTCCGCAAGATGGCGGACGGCCAGATCGTTTGGACGATCGCGAACGGCAAAGGGCAGATGCAGGGCTATCCGAACATCTCGGCGGACGATCGTTGGGCCATCGTCGCCTGGGTGCGCGCTTTGCAGCTCAGCCAGGGCGCGTCGCCTGCGGACGTTTCCGAAGCCCGCCGTCTCGAAGCAACGCGACCCTGACCCGCCTCCCGCGCGCCTCAATTTTCTCTTTCGATCTCATGAGTTCCTCGCCCTCCGTTTCTCCGCAGAAGCCGGATTTCAAACGTTTCGGCGTCTTGCCTTCGGCGTTCCTGGCCGCCGGCGCGCTCGGAGCGGCGGCGTGTTTCCTCGGGGCGTTTCAGCATCCGACGCGGACGGCGTTCGCGTGGCATTTTGCGTTCATCTATGGGTTCACCCTGTGCGCGGGCGCGCTCTTCTGGACGCTTCTGCATCATGCGACCGATTCGGGGTGGTCGGTGATCCCGAGGCGAATCATGGAGAATCTCGCCTCCCTCTTCCCACTCGTCGCCGTCGCGTTCCTTCCGGTGCTCTTCGCGGGGCCGCGCCTCTTCTCCTGGATGGCGATCTCGCCCGCGGAGGACGCCCTTCTTGCGCGGAAAGCGGCCTATCTGAATCTGCCGTTTTTTTACGGTCGCGCGGCGCTTTACTTCGCGATCTTCCTGTTTTTTGGCGGCGTGCTCCGCCGCTTGTCGGTGCGGCAAGACGCGAGCGCCGAACCCGGCCTGAGCCTTTGGATGCGGAAATTTTCCTATGCGGGGATCCCGCTTTTTGCGATGGCGCTCACCTTTGGGGCGTTCGACTGGCTGATGGGGCTCGACTACCGATGGTTCTCGACTATGTGGGGGGTCTACGTCTTTTCGGGATCGGCGCTGTCCGCGATGGCGTTTCTCGTGATCGTCACGCGTTGGCTCCAGGCGAACGGCTGGTTGAAGGAGGTCACCGTTGAACATTATCACCTGATGGGGAAACTGCTTCTCGCCTTCACGATCTTCTGGGCCTACATCGCCTTCAGCCAATACTTCCTCATCTGGTACGCGAACATGCCGGAGGAAACGCTCTTCTTTGTCCGCCGTTCCGAAGGGAGTTGGAAATGGCTCGCGGCGATCTTGATCTTCGGCCAGTTTCTCTTGCCGTTCATTCTCCTCCTGCTCCAATGGTCGAAAAAGCGGATCAACGTTCTGACGGGGATCGCCGTTTGGCTCCTCCTCATGCATGCGGTGGACCTCTACTGGATCATTCTGCCGCAGTCGCAGTTCAGCGGCGGGCACGCGGAATACGAGGCGCTCAAGGGCGTCATTCCCGGTGTGGAGTTTCGTTGGATGGATGCGGCGGCCTTCGCCGCGGTCATGGGCCCGCTGTTCTACGCCTTCCTGCGCCGTCTTGCGTCCGCTTCGCTGATCCCCGTGCGCGATCCGCGCTTGGAGGAATCGCTCCACTGCCGCAACTAATCTCCTCGATCTTTTGGCGCACGGCCGCTGTGGAGGGCGCGGGAGGCGCGAGGGGATTTTCATGAACGAAATCGCTTCGACGCTGAGCCTCTGGCAGTGGGGGCTCCTGACGCTCGGCGCGCTTGCCGGCGGAGCGGTCAACGCGCTTGCCGGCGGCGGCACGCTGATCACCTTTCCTTTGCTCACGGCGGTTGGCGTTCCGCCGGTCGCCGCCAACGTCACCAACACCGTCGCGCTCTGTCCGGGCTATCTCGCGGGGACGTTCGCCCAGGCGCGCGACCTGCGCGGCCAGCGGCGTCGCCTTGGATGGGCGATCCCCCTCGGCGTTCTCGGAGGAATCGCGGGGGGGATGCTGCTCCTCGGCGCAGGGGAACGGCTGTTTCGCGGCATGGTGCCTTACCTCATCCTCTTTGCGGTCGGGTTGCTCGCCGTTCAGGAGCCGTTGCGCAGGCGCCTGGCCGGTCGCGTGACGCGTCTGGGTTTCGCGGGCGGTCACGAAGCGCGGGCGGCGCTGTTTCTCCTCCCCGCCGCGCTCTACTGCGGCTACTTCGGCGCGGGCGCGGGCATCATGATTCTCGCGGCGCTCGGTTTAGCCTTGGACGATTCGATCACGCGGCTCAATGCGTTGAAGCAGACGATTTCGCTCGTCAGCAACGTCGCCGCAGGCGTTTTTTTTGCGTTCTCGGGGGAAACGGTTTGGGGAGTGGCTGCGCTCATGGCGGTCGGCGCCCTGGTCGGCGGCGCCCTCGGGGGACGCTGGGCGGGTCGCATCCGCCCCTCCGCTTTGCGGGGAATCGTAATCTTTGTCGGGATCGTGATCGCGGGATTTTTTCTGTTTCAGGATGCGGGGTCATAGCTTGCGTCGCGAATCGCCGTCGTCGATGGAAGATCCGTCAAAATCGTCAAAATCGGGATTGACATTGAATGGCGACCGAGTATCTTCGGCGCCCATATGAAACACCTTCATGTTTTCGTGGCAGCGATGGTTGTCGGACTTTTGCTCGGAACGCAGAATCTGCGCGCCGACCGTTACGACAAGGATCCGGATTCCAACAAGTGGAAGATCACCACGGTGCGCTGGATCAAGAGCACGCAGAACGCGCTCAAGGACGACGAGCGCTACATGGTGCTCATCGGCAAGATTACCAAGAAGATCGATGGCGACACCTATCTCCTGAATGACGGCACCGGCATCATTGAACTCGACAGCGACATCGAGCTTCCCATCGGCAAGCAGATCGTGGTGCGCGGCATCCTCGATCAGGCGTGGCTGAACGCGGGAATTTCCGATTACGGCAACGTCGAGCTTGAGGTGAAGAGCTGGCGCTACGCCAAGGACATCCCGAAATAACCTTCGCGAAGGAAGCGCGCTCCGCGCGCGATGCTTCGCGGATTAGCCCGGACGTCCGCCCGCAGGGAGAGGCCGTCGGGGCGGAGGCCGGCCATGGCGCCGCAAGGAAGCCATGGCCGGCCTTTCGTTTTGGCGGCAGGAGGCGCTTGCCGCGGCTTGGGCCGCGGAGCAGGATGGGGACATGAGGCTTTCCGACATCGGGGAGTTCGGATTCATCCGGAGGATCGCGCGGGGGCGGCGCGCGGGCCGCAGCGTCGTTCTCGGTCTTGGAGATGATGCGGCGGCGGTGCGCGTGGGCGCGGGGAAGCTGCTCCTCGTGACCTGCGACCCGGTGATCGAGGGGATCCATTTCGACGCGACGGCGACGGACGAACAGATCGGCTGGAAGGCGATGATGCGGAATGTGAGCGACCTTGCCGCGATGGGCGGCGCGCCGCGGTGGGCGGTCGTTTCCGCCGCGCTTCCCCGGGACTTTCCGCTGCGTCGCGCGCTCGCCATCCAGCGCGGCCTCGATCGCGCGGCGAAACGATGCGGCGTGGAGATCGTCGGCGGCGATACGGCGCGGAGCCGGAGCGGCATCCAGATTACGGTGACCGCGCTCGGCGACGTCGCGTCGCGGAAGATGGTGACTCGCGCGGGGGCGCGCCCGGGGCACGCTCTCCTCGTGACCGGCGCGCTCGGCGGCAGCCGGGCGCGGAAACATCGGACCTTTACGCCGCGAATGGCCGAGGCGCGGTTTCTCGCGGAGCGCGGATGGGCGAGCGCGATGATGGATCTCAGCGACGGTCTGGCGAGCGATCTCGAACGCCTGCGCGAACGGAGCGGAGTGGGTTTCGAGGTGTTCGCGGACAAGATTCCGATCTCCGCGGCGGCGCGGCGGGGGAACGCTTCGCGCGAGGCCCGGGTCCGCTGCGCGATGGAGGATGGCGAAGACTACGAACTGGTCTTCACGACGCCGCCGGCGAAGGTCGCGCGGTTGCGGCGGGCCTGGGCGCGCCGGTTTCCCCTCGCCTTGACGCAGATCGGGGTGGCGCGGCCGAGGGCGTTCGGGATTCGGGTGACGAACGCGGGGGCGCGCGCCGGGGCGAAGCTTATGGTTGCGGCGCGGAACGATCACTTTTTGCGAAACGTAAGAGAAGGTCGCGCGGAGTTCCATCTTCGCGGAAGAAGGAGGTCGGGATGCCGAGCGTGATCTGCGCGGAAGCGCGGGAGACCGAACGGTTTGGGGAGAGGATCGGGAGGACGCTCCAGGGCGGAGAGGTCTTTGCGCTGGAGGGCGATCTTGGGAGCGGCAAAACGACGTTCGTCAAAGGGCTCGCCCGCGGTCTCGGATTTTCCGGAACGGTGACGAGTCCGACGTTCAATCTCGTTCACCGCTACGAAGGCGGACGGGCGCGCCTCCTCCATTTCGATCTTTATCGTCTCCAAACAGCGGGAGAGCTCGAGACGCTGGATCTGGATGGCGCGCTGGAGAGCGGCGCGGTCGTCGCGATCGAGTGGCCCGAACGCGCCCGCGCGGCGCTCCTCGCGGGACGGACGCGTTGGGTGCGGTTTGAGGATGCCGGCAGCGCGCGGCGTCGCGTTACGGTGGAGTGAGACGCGCGTTCGCCGTCGTTTCCAACAGCAAGACTTGGGTCAGGCGGCGTCGAAGGAGAGGTCGGAAGGGGCGGCGATTTTTTTCGCGGAGATTTGGAGGATGTGTCGTCCGTCGGCGCGCAGGACGGTGAAGGCCCAGTGGCCGATGCGGAGGGTCTCGCCCTCTTGCGGGAAGTGACCGCATTCTTTGATGAGATAGCCGCCGATCGTGGTCACGTCTTCGGCGGTGAGGTGGAGGCCGAGGGGCGCTTCGAGATCGTGCAGCGGGAGTTCTCCGTGGAGGCGAAACTCGTCCTCCGTCGTCTTTTGGATCATGAGCGTTTCTTTCGGATCGAACTCGTCATGGATGTCGCCGACGATCTCCTCGAGGATGTTCTCGAGCGTGACCATGCCGACCACGGTGCCGTATTCGTCCACCAGGATGGCCATGTGGATGCGGCGGGTGAGGAAGGTGTTGAGGAGGCGTTCGAGCGGCATGGACTCGGGGACGAAAAGGATGTCCCGCTTGATCGCGTTGAGGTCGCCGCCGCCGCGCATCAGCCAGATCAGGTCTTTGAGGTGGACCATGCCGACGATCGCGTCAATGTTGCCGTCACAGAGGGGAAAGCGGCTGTGGCCGGTTTCGCGGGCGATCTTGAGATTTTCTTCCAGCGTTCGACGGGTGGAAAGAAAGACGATGCGCGTGCGGTGGAGCATGACCTGACGGGCGCGTCGGCGGCGGAGGTCGAGGGCGTTGAGGAGGAGCGAGCCGGCGACGGGGGTGAGATGATGGGTGCGGCTGGACTGGAGGAGAATCGCGCGGAGTTCGTCGGCGGAGTGGGCGGATTCGTGGGCGTCGTTATGATCCAGGCGCAGGAGGCGGAGGAGGGCGAGCGAGGCGTTGTTGAGCACCCAGATGCCGGGCCACGCGATCGCGTGAAAGACGCGCATGGGCCAGGCGATGATCAGGGTGGTCGCTTCGGAGCGCTGGAGGGCGAGGACCTTGGGCGCCTGTTCGCCGACGACGACATGGAGGAAGACGATCAGGGTGAAGACGATCGTCGCCGAGACCGAATGCGCGGCGGCTGCGCCGAGGCCGACGTCGGCGAAGATGGGCGCGAAGACGTCGGCGAGGGCGAGTTCGCCGAGCCAGCCGATCCCGAGGCTGGTCAACGTGATGCCGACTTGGGCGGCGGAGAGATAGGCGTTGAGCTGGCGCAGCAGGTGAAGGGCCGTGCGCGCGCCAAAAACCTTTTCCGACGCCAGACGTTGGAGACGCGTTTCACGCACCTTCACGAGCGCGAACTCGGCGGCGACGAAAAAACCGTTGAGCGCGATGAGGACGGCGACTCCGAAAATTTTCCAGAAGAGGGGAGGATACAGGCCTTCGCTCACGCGAGAAGATTACCCTGGATCCTCCATGCGCCCAAGGAGGAAACCTTCCTCCCAACGGCCACGCAAAATCGGGTGGACTGGGCGGCGCGGAGCACGGGAGGCGAGGTCGAGTCTCTCTGCCTTTCGGGGAATAGGGGATTCCTCGAAAGGCAGGGTGGGGCTGCCCCGAAACGTTTGGGGGACAAGGCGTTTTCGGTCTTTCGGGGGAGATTTTTTCTGGGGAGCGCGAACGACTCCGGCTAGACTGACGCGCATGACGCCCTCTCCCAAACGCATCTTGATTGTGGACGACGAGTTGCCGGTGCTCGACCTGATTGCGAACACGCTGCGGAGCGTGCCGGGCTATGAGGTCCGCGCCGTGAGCAATCCCCAGGAGGCGTATAAGATCGCATCGGCGCATCCGCCGGATCTGCTTATCGCCGATTACAACATGCCGCTGCTCCGCGGCGACCAGCTCTTCCTCTGCCTCGGCGTGGATCCGAACGACGCCGCGAAGAGCGCGCCGCGGCCGAAGCTGCTCCTGATCAGCGGGGCGATCCCCGAAGCGGAAGTCCATCACCTCGCCCAGTTCGTGAACGCCGCCGCCGCGATGGCCAAACCCTTTCGCGCCGAAGACCTCCTCAAGAAAGTCGCGGAGATCTTCGAGACGGCCTGAGGTCCGAATCGATCTTTCACCTTGGAAGCGCGGGGGTTCCGGGCTAGAGGAACTCCTCTCGCCCGGGTGGCGGAATGGCAGACGCGCCGGACTCAAAATCCGGTGTCCCCTAAAGACGTGTGGGTTCAAGTCCCACCCCGGGCACCACGCCCCGCGGGAGGCATCGAGTTTTCAAATGTCCGCCAAGGATCCTGGGCGAGCCGCGGCGAGATCGGTTTCCGTGGAGTTTTCTGCGCAAGCCGTGCCGAGTTTGCCGCCTTCGGACGCACCGCGCTGGTGGTCGCGAATGATCCGGATCAGTCGCGACAACCGTGGATTTTCCTTTTCTTCCTCAAGGGCGGTGATGTGGATCAGGTCGTAGATGTTGACCCATTCATCCTCGGCAACCTCGATTTCCATGCAGGGATTTGGAATGTAGAAACCTCGCCAGATTCGGAGGAAGAGCTTTCGGTTGCCTTCCTGGAGACGGTGGACTTCGTTGCGCGCGAGAACTCCGCTGATGTAAGGGCGGCGGCGGCGGTATTCCGGGATGACGCGCTCGGGAAAGTGCGCCAGGGCATGAACAAAATCCCCCGTTTCAAAGCCCGGGATGTCCCGCTCAATTTTGACGCGGAGCAGGTCCTGGAGACGGGCCAGCATGGAGTTCACGAGGAAGTACTCCATCTGCCGGCGATCCAGCTTGACGAGGCGGCCGTCGGTTTTGACATTGACGCTGGCCGGGGCCAGCGCGGCGTAAACATCCCCGATCCGGTTCCGCGCATAATCTACCGAGCGATAGGATTCACGCAGGGCGACCTGAAGGGCGTTTCGTCCCCAGTTGTCGCGAAGGCGCGGATTGGCGTTCTCCCGAACGAGGGACTCGACCAGGTCGGGTCGCCCCACCTTTGCGGCAAGCATGAGGGGCGTCTGGTTGAGCGGATTGCGGAAATCCACCCCGTGCAAGGCGATCTTTCGCCAAAGCTGCGGACAGCCTCTTTCGAGGAAATCCTGGGTGTAACGCAGTTCGATGGAACGCGCGTCCTGCTCGGGCGCGCGCGCGCGATGAAACTTGTGCTCCACCAGTCTTTGAAAGATCTGGGGAACATCATAGACCACGGCGTACTCGTAGATCAGCTTCTTGGCTTGATTGTTGAAGCGCGCCGGATCGAACGCTTCCCTCTTCAGCTCGTCGAGATTCGATGGCGTGAGCACCCTCCAGGGGACCGGCTGGATGCCCAGAATGGAGCGGCGGATCTCCTCCGCCTGCTCCTTCTTGCCCTGCAAGTCCAGCTTGTGCGCTTCCTGCTTCCAGTCCTCCACCGAGGATTGCTGATCCGCCAAATCAAGCTTCTGGTCGGAAACAGCCAACCCAAGCAACTCGAACAGCCGATGCCGCGAACGGTGTTCCACTACGTAAAGGTTGCGGACCGCCCGAGTGATTCCCACATACAAGGCGTTGATGAAGAACTTGTAGATCTCGACGGACTTGTCCTCCTTGTTTCGCGCGCGGGCATAGACCAGGTCGCGGGTCAGGTCCTCGGGGGTCACCCCCTCGACGATGGCGTCGTAATCCTTTGGGTTGCCGGTGACGAAGCCATACAGGATGACGCTCTCGTATTCGAGGCCCTTGGCCTCCTGAATCGAAAAGATGAGCGGAGTTTGGAAGAACTGACGGGCCTCCGTCTTGTCCTCCGAACGCAGGCATACGACTGCGAACCGGGCGGACCGTCGGGTCTTGTCGTTCAACTCGCGCTTGACCTTGGAATCGTCCGACAGCAGCTCGACGACGCCGCCCTCGGGCGCCACGCTCTTGACGAGATAGTTGCTCTCCCGGTCGATCGAGCCGAATCGCGCGTTCTTGATCAGAAGCAGGCGGTTGGCCAGGTCCGTGACGCTCGACGAGTTTCGGTAATTGGTCGTCAGGACCCGGACGATTTCCGACCTTCCGTCCGGGCGCTCCTGATGGAAGAGCGTCTTGACGTTTGTCCAGGAGAAGAAGTTCGGATGAACGATTTGGTTGGAATCTCCGCACAGGATGAAATGGTCTTCCTTTCGGAGAGATCGAAGGATGCTGTAGAGCTGGATGTTGGTCAGGTCCTGCACTTCGTCCACCACCACGTAATCATATCTTGGCCGGCAGAGGGCGAGCGCCCGGTGAGCCTCGAGATTCAGGTCGTAGAAGCCCGCCTCTCCAAGGCGCCGTAGGTACTTTTCGAAGAGGTCGTACACGGACGGACGTTCTTCCGCCGAGAAAATGGAGCGTTTCACCCCGAGGCCGACGTACGTTTCCCTCGAAAGGCGTGGGGCATGGATGCTGGCGCCGGTCAATACCCCATTGAACTCCTCGAAGAGTTTGTGCGCATTCTTGATGACGGAGGCCTGTCGATGGCGGGCGAACCACGCCTCGAAATCACGGAACGTCATCGGCCTGCCTTCCGGCACTCGGAGGGTCTCCAGATACTCCTTGTAGGAAAGGAAGCAAACCTCCTGGTTCGCGTTGTCGTAGTTGGCGGAGTAATAGAGGTTGCGCGCGTTTTCGGCCAGGTAGGCGGAGAGGGTGACATACAGGATGTCGCCCGCCAACGGCTTCAGTTTCTCAAGGCTCAACACGGTCTTTCCGCTGCCCGCGCTGCCGATCAGAATGAGAGGAGGCGCCGAATGGAACACTTCATGCTGCGCGTCGTCGAAGGACAGGATCTTATCGAGCACGTGGAAGTGTGGGCGATCCGGATGGACGAACGCCAGGCGCCGCGTCTCCCGCTCCGTCGCGTCTTCCGGACGGGGCAGAGACTCCAGTTTCTCCTCGTCCACGCGCGCCCCATTCAGAAACCGCGAGCGGTCGTAGGCGTGATTTGGGATGATTTCCAGGAGGAGGAGATAGCGCTTCCCGCGATAGTCTCCGATCTGGAAGAGGAGCCGATCCGCGTCGTTGAGCTTGGCGCGATAGTACGATGTGGGTTTCAGCTTCTTCACGTCCGCGGCGCGAAAATTGCCGGCGCGAAGGTGTTCCACCACTCGGTTGAAGGCGGCCTGAACCCGGGTCGGATCCAACTCGTTGTAGCAAAGGACTTCCACGATGCCATTATTCTTCGCAAAACTGCGCGGTCCGTTCCAACCGAATCGCTCGGGGCGCCGGCGCGTCCTCGGAAAATCTGCGGGAAGCGGTCTGCCTTCGGTGGGGGATGGGCATGGATCGCGGCACGGCGTTGCCCGCTTCCGCCTCCAATAAAAATGGAGCCGAAGGCGGGGATTGAACCCGCGACCCACGGTTTACGAAACCGTTGCTCTACCACTGAGCTACTTCGGCGCGCCTGCTAAAGGCTTCGTCGCGACCGGGCTTTTATACGAATTGCGCGAGCGCCGGTCAAGCCGTCGCATCCTTCCCAAATCCCCGCGGAAGGCGTGGAGGAGTCCATCCTCGGTCGAGGAACAAGCGACGCCCTCGCAACATTTTGGACTTAAGCAGCTTCCGTGGCTCGGCCGGCGGCCTCGCCCTACCTCGCTTC
>JABWAM010000040.1 GCA_013360985.1 Verrucomicrobiia bacterium
GGCGCTCGTCGCCACCGCGCGGCGCGCGGCGACCTTCAACGCATCGAACACCCGGCGCGCGGCGCCCACGGCGCGGAGCGTCTTTCGCATCCCTGCCTCGCTGAGCGCCGCGTTTTCGGCGATCCCCTCTCCGAGGCGCGCCCCCCAGCTTCGATCCGCAAGGAGATGCAGATCTCCGTCTCGCGCCTCGACCGCGAGCGCCTTCACGGTGTTCGTCCCCACATCGAGGACGCCGATACGCCTACGAGACATGCGGCGCCTTCCTCGGTTGCGCGCCTGCCAACGCCCCGAGCAGCACGAAGGCCGGCCAGGCGTTTCCGATGAGATAGAGGTCGAAATCCACGAGCGAATGGAGCGCAAACGCGACGAGCCCAGCCCAAACCAACGTCCGCGCCCAGCGAGTGCTCGGAGGCGTTTTCCGCGCCCTCCACCACCACGCGACGAGCGACCCCGGCAGCCAGACCGCGAACGCGACGAAGCCCACCGCGCCGCTGTCGCACCACATCTGGAGATAGTTGTTGTGGACGAGGCGCGTCGATTCCGCGTTCCACGCCTTATAGCGGGGATAAAGCTTCGCGAAAGTTCCGGGGCCGCTTCCAAAGACTGGATGCTCCCACCCGATCCGCCACGCCGCGCGCCAGTAGTCCACGCGCGCCGCAAAAGTCCGCTTCCCCTTCTCCACGCCGCGCGATCCGTAGCCGATCGCAAAACCCGCAACCCCGAGGAGAAGGATCGCCAAGACGATCCCCGTCGCGCGCCGCCGCCGCAACCCGCCGACCCACGCGAAAACGAGGGCGGCGGCGACGAGGGCCGCATAACCTCCCTTCGACTGCGACTTGAAGAGGCAAACAAGCAGCGCGCCCGTCAGGAGTCCTCCAAACCCGAGTTGGCATCGACGAAACGCGGAGGCGCGGTCGAGGAGAGCCGACGCCTCTCTCCGATCCGCTCCTTCTCCGTTCCGCGTCGACTGGGAGAGCGCGCGCGGCGGAGAAGCCCGGGCCGCGAGCCATGCGGCGACAAAAAAAACCGTGCTCGCGACATATCCTCCGAGCGCGTTCGGATAAACGAACGTGGCGAACACCCGCCCGCGACTCACCCGGTCCCAAAGCTCCGGCATGCCCGCGCCGAGTTCGGGATGTATCTCGAGATAGCGGCGCGTCTCCTCGAGTCCGCCGTTCGCTTGAGCGATTCCCGACCAGGCGACCCAACAGGCGCCCGCGACCCAGCCGACCAACAATCCGCGCAATCCGCGCTCGTCTCGTCCGAGAACGATGCCCAAGGCGAAACCGGCCGCGAGCGACGCGAAGAGCGCCATCACTCCCTCGCTCAGCGCGCGATCCTGGGTGGAAAGCGCGGAAAGGCCTTGCGCCGCGAGAAAGAGGCCGGCGGGAAGCATCGGACGCAGAGGCGTCCCTCCCGAACGCGCCTCCCATGCCGCGAGGAGCAGGCAGAGCGCCAACAACCCAAAAAAAACCGCCGACGGCCAACTCGCCCAAATCCATTCCCCGAAATTACGCGGCCATTCATCAAGGTGGCGCAACACCGCGGGCAGGCTGAACTTTACGGGCGCCAGCGCCACAAGAAACGCCGTCGCCGCGAGCGCAATGCCGGCCGAGCGATGGCGCGACGGCGCTCCCGCGCCGGAGGCGTTCATGCCCGTCCTTCACGGATCTGCCGGACAATGGCCGCGGCCACGTCCAACGCCCGTTTCCCTTGCTCCCCGCTGACCTTCGGAGTGGAGCGAAGGCGCACGCTCTCCAGAAACGCCGCAAGCTCCAGCTTCAGCGGCTCGTCGCGCGCCACAGGCACCTTTTCCCGTCGGATCTCCCCGCCCTCCTTCCAATAAACTTTTCCCTCTTGGTTTTGGTAATCGAGCGAGATGTAACGATCGGCGGCAAAGACGCGGATCTTGCGAAGCTTCTCCGGGCTGATGCGGCTGGCGGTGAGGTTGGCCACGCATCCATTGCCGAACTTCAGGCGCGCGTTGGCGATATCCTCGCCCGCGCTCAAAACCGCCACGCCCACGGCGTCGAATGCGATCAGCGGCGCGCGCACGAGATGCAGGATCACATCGAGATCGTGGATCATCAGATCGAGCACGACGCTCACGTCCGTGCCGCGCCCGGGGTAAGGAGAGAGACGATGGGCTTCGATGAACTTCGGTTCGTGGAGGTTTTTTTCCAAATAGGAAAGCACGGGGTTGAAGCGCTCGATGTGACCCACCTGGAGAAGCGCGCCCTTGTCCCGCGCGAGGTTGACCAACGCCTCCGCCTGCGCGGTGGTTTCCGCGATCGGCTTTTCGATAAAAACGTCGCGCCCGCGTTCGAGGAAAAGCGCGGCAACGTCGTAATGCGCCACGGTGGGCACCACGACGCTCACCGCGTCCACCTCTTCGGCCAAGGCCTCCGCCGAGGGATAGACGCAGCCGCCGCACTTGCGCGCCACGGCCTCCGCCGTCTTCGCGTCGGCATCCGCCACTCCCGCGAAGACGCAGCCGGGCAAACGGGAGTAGATCCGCGCATGCTCTTTCCCGAGATGTCCCACGCCCACGACGCCGACCCGCGGGGGACGCTGTTCTTCCGCATTCATCAGGGAACGCTTGATTAGAAGCTTCCGCGGCCGAAATCAAGCGTGCGAGACTTGACGCCGCGGGCCGCATCGCGGACCTTCCTCGCTTCTTCTCCACGGCCCTCTTCTTCGATCCCGCGATGTCCGCCTCTCCCTCAATCCGCGTCGGCGTCTTCGATATCGGCAAGGTCCTTCTCCACTTCGATTTCAAGCGGACGACGCAACGCCTCGCCTCGCGATGCTCCTTGCCGCCCCACGAGATGGACAAAGTCTGGGTCTCGAACCTTGTGGATGATTACGCGCGGGGACGCCTTTCCTGCGAAGAGTTCGCGAAGCAGGCCGCGCGACAGGTCGGATTTTCGGGCGCCCCCGAAGAGTTTCTCGAGGCATGGTCGGACATCTTCGAACCCAATCCCGCGATGTTCGATCGCGTCCACCGCTGGAAGGCGCGCGGCCTGCGCCTCTTTCTCCTCTCGAACACCTGCGAATCGCATGTGCGCTTCTTCACGAAACGCTGGGACATCTTTCGGAAGTTCGACGGCGCAACGTATTCCTGCCGCGTGGACGCGTTGAAACCCGAGCCGACGATCTATCGCGCGTTGCTCGCCGAATTCGGAGTGGAACCCGCCGACGCGGTGTATCTCGATGATCTCGAGGAAAATATCGCCGCCGCGCGCGCGCTCGGATTGCGCGGAATCGCCTACCGGAACGAATCCGACCTCGTCGCGCGCCTCGCGCAGTTCGGTCTGGACTGATTCGCCCCGTCAGGGCGGCGAAGGCGGAGTGAAAAACTCGGGATTTTTCGGAGTCACCACCGGAGCGGGAGGCGGCCCGCTGGCCGTTGTCAGCGCGGTCTCGCGATCGTAGGGAGCGACCTCCCAATCCTCGGGAGGATAATCGCCGAAGACATTGACGTCATAAACGGTGAAGGGGCTGCCGCCGCCGCCAAGCGCGATCGGCATCACGTCCGCCACCGCGTTTCCCGCAAACCACCACGCCATCGGACGCAGCCACACGGGGAGTTTCGCCGTTTGCGGCGCGGGCGAGCGCGCATGACGCACGATGAAATACCGACACTCGATCACCGGCGCCTCCATCTGCGTAAACTCGACTTCGTCGGTGCGGCCGCCGCCCAACCGATGGATCTCGGCAAACCAAGAAACGGGGATTTTCACCATCGGCGGCGGCGACTTCGCTTTCGACTTGCCGTTGCCGTTGCTTCCCCCGTTCTGCTCCTCGTCGTCGAGCCACGGGAGGCGAGTCACCACGTAGCCGCTCACTTCGCCGGGCGTACGGTTGTGGATCAGGCACGCCTTGCGGACGCGACGTTGTTCGGTCATATCGAAAATGATCACTGACTCCGTTTCGGTGGGGGAAAATTCGCACGAGGTTTTGGGATCGTCGTCGTTGACGAGATAAACTTGTTCCGTATTGACGCCTCGCGACATATAGAGCACGCGCGCGCCGGTCCCCATCCCGCTGAGGTTCGGTTGCCGCTCGAAGGGCATCGAGTTTCCGCTGAGCATCGAATTGTGGGTGATGGGCGAGCGCGTGCGCGCCTCTGGCCGCCGTTCGATTCGAAAATCGCGCAGGTCCTGCTGCGTGATCATCGCGACGTCGCATATGCGCGGAGGTTTTCCCGTAGCGGCGGGGGTATGAAAGGTCACGATCGCCTGCATCACGGTCGCCGGGTTGAAACGGATCGCCGTTACCGGCGTATCCAGCCGGGCTCCGCTCACGAGCGTCTTCCACCCCTTCTCCTCGGGAGAAATCACCTCGTCGCTGTATTTCACGTCAACCGTCGTCCCTTCAAGATTCCACCCCGTCACCGTGATATGATGGACCCGCTGGAGGGCGTTGAGCGAAAGGAAAAACGAGAAATCCTGGGCATACCCGAGCTCATAATAGCTCGCGCGATCCGTATCGATCATCCGCATCAACTCCGGATCGGGAAGCTCGTGCTCTCCCGCGGCCGGAAGATGTTTCACCGTCCGCGTGAAAAGGACCGTCGAAACGTCCCGCGGAAACGCCAGAGACGTATCTTCAATGGGATCCTTGAACGCCACGAGTTGGATCTCCTCCGCCCGCGACCCGGCGTTCGCAAACGCAACCAGGATCGCGACAAACGCCGCAGCGAGACGAAAGCTTCTCATCGTCCATGACCTATAGCACACCCCTTCAAAAAAGCGAGAAAAACCTTGCCTTCCCTCGCGCGTCGGAGACGCGAAAAACCTTCGCGTCTCTCTCCTGCGCCGCGATGAAACCCGTCGCGTAAGGACGCGGCAAGATGCCGCCTCCCTCCCTGCGGCGGCGTCGCCGTCGGCGTCCCCCCTCGCTTCGCGATCGTGCGTCCGCAGCCTTCGCTCAACCGGCGCGCGCGCCGGCCACCTCCTGCCGCGTGATGCTCAGATAAGCGTCTTCGAGGTCGCCCAAGACTTCGCGGCAGGCCACGAAACGGCATCCCCGCGCCGCGAGCCCGCTCCAGAGCTCGGCGACGCGATCGTCGTCGCCGTCGAATTCGAAGCGCACCATCGCATCGTCTGCGTCGAGGATTCGGATCCGGTCGCCGCTCAACGCGGTCAGCGCCTCGCGGACCGCGGCGGCCGCGGGGCCCGTCGTGGTTTCCACTTCGAGGACTCGTTTCGAACGGACGCTGCGCATGACCTCCTGCACGGTCCCTTGGGCGAGCAGCGTCGCCTTCTCCAAAATTCCAATTCGGTCGCAAACGCCCGCCAGCTCCGGCAGGATGTGCGAGGAGAGCAAAATTGTTTTCCCCATGCTGCGAAGCTTCCGAAGCAACTCGCGCATTTGAACGCGCGCCCGCGGATCCAGCCCGCTGGCCGGCTCGTCGAGGAAGAGCACCTGCGGGTCGTGCATGAGCAAGCGCGCGATTCCCACACGCTGCGTCATCCCGCGCGAGAGCGTATCCACGAAGTAGTCGCGCATCGCCGTCGTTCCCGTGATGTCGAGCGCGGCGTCAATCCGCGCTGCGCGCTCTTTCTTCCGCATGCGAAACGCAGCGCCGAAAAAATCGAGGTACTCCCAGACGCGCATCTGGCGATACACCCCGAACCAATCCGGCATGTAGCCGACGAGGCGCTTGAGGTCGTCCGGCTTCGCCTTCGCCACCTCCAACCCCGCCACGCGCGCCCTTCCCGATGTGGCCTTCAGCAGCCCGACAAGGATTTTGATCGTCGTGGTCTTCCCCGCGCCGTTCGGTCCGATATAACCGAAAATTTCTCCCTTTCCAACCTTGAGGTTGAGGCGGTCGAGCGCAAGCACGGCGCCATAGCGTTTGGTCAGGTCGTGGGTCTCAATCATGGGAGGGCCATGGAGTGTAGAAGGAGGGCCGTCGCCGAACAACGCTCAAAGGGGCGCGAATCCACAGGGTCGCACTTCGGCCCAAGGAGCCGCCCGCGGGGAACGCCGCTCTGGAGGTTCCCATCGCGTTCGGAAAGGCAACATGCGGTCTCATGAGTCGTGATGCATTCATCGGGCTTTGCTTCCGGAGACGCTCAAATCGAGGCCGCGAAGGCTCCAGCCCTGCAACGAAGAGAAGCTTCCGGGCGGCGCGCCGCCTTGCGTTCGCCGCACGGAAATTTGCACCCAAAGCCGTTCCTCTCCCGGCCGAGGATCGGGCGCTTCCGCGCCTTCCGCCGCCGGCCACGCGACCTCCCGCCATTCCGATGGCGCCGCGGTTTTCGCCGTCCAACAAACCTTCGCGGTCGCCTTGAAATGCAGCGAATCGAACGCCCCGAAGACGCGCGCGCCCCGCAACATGGCGCCGCGGCAAGCCGACGGCAGGCGAAAGACGGCGACGATCTCCTCCTCTCCGCTTCCCGCAAAGTCGCCTTCGCCCAAATGCGAGATCCGCCCCGATTTTCCGTCAAGGACGAGGCGGGCGACACCCCGCGGAAGAAAAAACTCGGAATCCGCTTCCAGGAGTTCTTCGTCTCCGCGCGAAAGCCAGAGACCGACCACCCCTTGCGCGTCCTCCTCCCCCTCTTCCCAAAGCGGAGGGGAAGCGCGGGTGAACCCGCCCATCGCCACGGGCCGCGACGCGGCGGCGCCCGCTTGCTGGAGAATGGTCTGAAGGGCGTCGTGGCGTCCGAGGCGCGATCGAGGATCCGGATACACCATCCTCCGCAAAATCCCCTCCACGCGCGCCCAACGTCCTTGCAGATTCGACGTCTCGTAGCGCCCGAGGAAATCGCCCAATTTCCAGGTGGCGATCTCGCGCGTTTTGCCGGAGGCGAACGCACCCATCGGCGCCACAAAACGATTCCACTTCAAGAAAGCGCTTTCGAGCGGCCATTCCAACGAAGAGGTCGCCTTTACGAGCAATCCTTGGCGCGTCAGGCGCGCCGACCAGACCAGCGGCGGCGCCTTTGTCGTGAGGCGCGCATCAAGCCGCAGGGCGCGCAATGCATTCGGCTGGAGCGTCCACGCGCCGAGGCCGGGCATATCGTCGGTCGTAAACTCGATCACTTCGGCCCGCGTGCTCCCCGCCAGCGCGGGCTCGACGAGGGAATGATCCCGCGCGAGAAGCCCCGAAAACTTCCGCTCTTTCATGGGGAAAAAGCCCTCGATGCCCTCGAGACGCACCGAAGATTCGCCGGGCGCGAATTCCGCGATATATGCCCGCACGCGCTCGATCGCCTCGCCGCCCTCGCGCCGCATCGCGCGGCTCGTGCTGGAAAGCCCGAAAGCCACCGCCCCCGCGACCAGCCCAACGCCAAGATGCCCGTACTCCGCCCGACGAAACGCGCGCGCGACGAGCAACGCCGCCGCGGCGAGGGCGACGTACCCGCCCAACCAGAGCGCCATTTTCCCGCGCGGGAGAATCTTCACCGCGACGAGGCTTTCCACCGTTTCCCGAACCTTGGCGGGGTTCGCAAAAAAAGGCGCGGGCACGCTGCGCGTCGTTTCTGCGAGCGCGCGGCGCACGAGGCGTTCCATCCCTACGGCGTCGGCGCCTTTGACGCGATCCATGTCCAGCGCGAGGAAGAGGATCACGCCGAGCCCAATCCGCCGCTCCAAAAGGAATGGCTGCCGTTCGTCGCCCAAAAGGATCCGCGACGGCGCGCGGTCGCCGTCATAGACCTCCACGCCATCCTCGATCCCCAAATCGCCGAAGACCGAAGAGAGCGCGGGGAGATGGCTGGTGCGGTAGCGTTCGGAGGGACGCAGCGGCAGCAGCGCGGCGAGCGTCGGATTCGGGAGATCGTTCCAGTGAGCCCCCGCGACAACGAGCAGGCGTCCTCCTCCCTTGACCCATGCCGCCAACGCCTCCGATTGAAGCGCATCGAGGCGATGCCGCGCGTCCCATCGGGAAAGCACCACCGCGTCATACCCCCCCCACCCCGTCGCGCGACGAGGAAACCGATCGGGCGCCACCACCTCGATCGTATAGGCGCGCCGCCCACTCCCGTCGGGCGACGCCTTTTCCCCCGCCTCGCGCGCCTGCCTCTTCAGACGATACGGCAGAGCGCATTCCCCAACGTCGCCCCAGGCGACCGGCGGACCTTCGTCCGACTGGATGGCGCACGGAAAAATATCCTGAGCCAAGATGGCCGCGCCCTTCATCAAACGCAGACGCACCGGCAGCATGTTTTGCTTGTCCCTCGGGCGCGCGGACGAAGGCGGGAAACACACCATCAGATTGACCTCGATCAAGGAGCGCGCGGGCAGCGAGACGGGACGCGAATACGCGAACGAGGCGCCCTCCTTGGACGCCGAGGGGAAGTCGACGCTCAAACGCCCTTCGAACGCCTCATGGCGCTCGTTTTTGAGACGAACCGTGGCCTCCTCCCAGCGTTCCCACCGCGCCGTGCCCGACGGATGCGTCTGGAACAGGAGAATGGAAAGCCCGCCCTCTTCTATCTGGGCGCAGGCCCTTCCGGCTGCGACCAAAAAAAACAACGCGAGGAACCGAGGCATGAACCTCAAACCGTGGCACATCCCCGAAGCATCCTTCCATCCCAAACTCGCTCTCCCGAGAAGGGCGCCGCGAGATGCTCGCGCGCGACTCACTTCGGTTCGCCGCATGCTTCCCTTTTCGCGGTCGCCATCGCGCGCGCGGCCTGATGCCAAACCGGCGGAGGAAGCGTTCTCTCCGCGGCCTTCACGATCCCTTCGATGTGTTCCGGCTTTTTCACCCCCACGATCGCGCACGACAGCGCCGGATGCGAAAGCACCCAGCGCACCGCGAACTGGGCGAGATTCAGTCCTTCCGCCTCCGCCAAGGGGCGGAGCTCCGCGAGCCCCGCCTGCAACCGCGTGAGCGCCTTCTCGGAAAACATCGGGTGCTCGTCCCGGCTGTCGCCGAGCTTCGCCCCGGGGAGATGCGTGCCCGCGAGCAATCCCCGAGAGAGCGGCGAATACGCGAGCACCCCGAGGCGATGCGTCAGACAATACGGCAGCTCGCGCGCCTCGACTTCGCGGCTTAAGAGGCTGTAGGAGGGCTGCAGACTCACGAGATCCATCCTCCCGCGGTAGAGATCCATTTGCTCAACGTTGAAGTTGCTGACTCCGAGCCAACGCACCTTGCCCTCGCGCTGGAGCTGGCGGCACGCCTCCGCCACCTCCTCCGCGCGCGTGAGCGGATCCCACGCATGCACCTGATAAAGATCAATGCGATCGGTCCGCAGACGACGCAGGGAATTCTCGCAGGCGCGCAGGATGCGTTCGCGCCGCGTATCGGGAAAACGGAAACTCCCCTCATCGAAGTTCCAATAGAACTTTGTGGCGAGCACGAAACGCTCGCGCAATCCTTTGTCCGCAAACAGTTTCCCAAGCTCCATTTCCGCATGGCCATCCCCATAAGCGTCGGCGGTATCCAGAAAATTGATCCCAAGCTCGGGCGCGCGACGGACGGCGGCGCGCCAAGCGTCCAACGGCACGTTCCCCCAAAACTGAGGAGAGAGCTGCCAACACCCAAAACCGATGCGGGAAATCTTGAGGTCGGAAGTGCCGAGTTGAATCCCGCGCATGTTCCAAAGAGATGGAATTTTTTCGCGAAAATCAAGGCGACTCCCCCGGAAATGCGCAAAATCTCCTTCGGAACGGCTAAAAACGAATTTTGATCTTGAGCCGGTCCTCCTTCGTTCCCGCGCACGACCACGGCGGCCCCCAAGAGAGGCGCCATCCCGGGCCCCACCACGGTCCCCACGGCCCGATGCCGTAGTTCTCCGGCCAAATGAGGAGCGCGTTCGAATTCCACTCCCAGCCGGCTGCGGCATTCAGCGTCCAATCTCTCGGGGGCGCAACGATCTGAGGGCTTGGCTTCGCGGGATCGAAAAACGCGTAAGGATACGGATTGGCCATCGGAACGGCCGGAGAGGGCTCGCCCGAAGGCGCATCCCGACGTTCCGCAGACCAGGATCCCTCCATCAAACCGAAAGAGACCGCCACGATCACTGGAAGGATCGCCTTCATCGTCGCCGTGAAGAATATGCGCCGAAATGAACGGGAGGCAAAGGATCTTCGCCCTCCTGATCTCCTCCTCACGCGCTTTCTTCCAACCCGGTGATTCGAGATGAAAAGCAAGAATTTTTCAAAACGGGAATGGTCCGTGGAATTTTTTTGAGAGACCTCCAGGGATGCCTCGCAAGGGACGCGTCAAAGATTGGGGATGGAGAGAGGTCTTTCGCGCGCGGCGCACCTTGTTCTTTTCCCACGCCTTTTCACAGGCTAGCGTAGTTCCATGATGCTTCTCACGGGGTCTCTCATCGCTGCATGCCTGGTGGGCCTCTGGCTCGCTTCGGGCGTCGCGGCATGCGAAGCGGCGCTGGTCCGGGACTCCGCGCGCGCCCGTTCCGCGCGCGAAACGGCGAAAGGGACCTCCTCGGAACATTTTCATCCCGCCCACCTTTTGGGGCCGATCCATTTCCTCTTTACCGCGACGAGCTCCCTCACGCTCGCGGCCGCGACCGCGCTCGGCCTCCTCGGCGCGGCGCGCGGATGGAGTTGGGAAGTCATTCCCGCGGCTGCCACCGCCCTGCTCCTCGTCTTCTGCGACCTCGTCCCGAAGGCTCTCGTTCGCAACGGAACGGCGCATCCCTCCTCCCGCTGGTTGCGTTGGATCGCCCGCGCGTCGGAGCGGAACCGGCCATTCTTCGATCAGATGGACGCGATCGCCGCGCGCTGGGTGCGCCGTTTCGTGCCTCGCGCCGGACACGCCTTGCCCGGATTGACCGAAGAAGAGTATCTCACCCTTCTCGACCTCGGCGCGCGCGAGGGCGCCCTGCGTCCCTCCGAACGCAAACTGATCGAGCAGGCGATCCTCCTCGGCGAACGCAACCTCCGCGAGATCATGACGCCCCGCACGCAAATCCGTTACCTAGACGTGGGCTGGGACCTCGCTCGCATGCGCGAGGAAGCGGTCGCCGCCCGCCACCGACGGCTGCCGATCTGCGACGGCTCGCTCGACTCCATCGTCGGCATCCTCAACGTTCGCCGTTTTCTCCTGGAAGAGGAGCCCGACCTCATCGCCTGTTTCGAACCCGCAGCCTTCGTGCCCGAAACCATGGGCGCCTTAGAACTGCTCAAAAGCTTCCTCCGGGGACCGCAACGCATCGCCATCGTTCTCGACGAGTTTGGCGGCGTGGACGGCCTGATCACCATGGAGGACGTTGTCGAGGAAATCTTTGGCGAGATCAGCGACGAGTTCGATGACACCCCTCCGCCGTGGGAAGAGATCGAAGCCGGCACGCTCCTGGCCCACGGCAACGCCTCGCTCCGTCGCGTCTCGGAGCGCCTCGGCGTTCGCCTCTCCGCCGACGGGGTGGACACCCTCGGCGGATGGGTGACCGACCGGATCGGCGCGATCCCGCGCGCAGGCGACACCTGTTCCTTCGGCGGGCTAACCTTTCAAGTCGAGCGCGTGCAGCGCAATCGCGTGGAAACCGTCCTGATCCGCGACGAACGCCGGAGGAAACGATGACCGCGTTCGTTGTCGCCGTCTGCCTCCTGTTCAGCTTCTTCTTTTCGGGGATGGAGGCGGCTCTCGCCCATCTCAACTGGGGCCGCATCCGTCATCTCCGCGAACGCGGGTCGCTCGGCGCCGCGCTCCTCGTGCGCTTCATCACCCACCCGGGCCGCCTGGCCTCGCTCGTCATCGCGGGCAACACGCTCGTCAACGGGATCGCCATCGCGTTCGTCGCGCGTCACTTCTTCCTCGCTTCGGGCGCGCTCTCCGCTCTCGCGGCGGTCCTGCTCATGGCGTTCGCCCTCTGGCTCTACGGCGACCTCACGCCCAAGGCGCTTTTCCAGAGGTTTCCCAACCGGCTCGCAATCCGTTTCGCGCCTCTCCTCTTTGCAACCACTTTTCTGCTCTGGCCGCTCGTCCGCGCCGCCGAACTCTTTACCCGCGCGCTGATTCGGGCGCGCGGAGGCCACACGCCGACCGCGCCCGATCGCGTCACCCGCGAGGAGCTCCGGGCCATGGTCGCCGCCGACGCGCGTGGCGTGCACCTCAGCGGCGAGCAGCAAAACCTCATCGCCCGCATCCTCGACACGCGCGGCGCCCGCGCGCGGGATGTCATGAAGCCGCGCCCCGAAGTCCAAACCCTCCCCGAAGGCGCCCGCGCGGCGCAGAGCCTCGAAGCCAGCCGCGCCAGCGGTTTCGCGCGCCTTCCCGTCGTCCATCCTTCTCGTCCTGAGAAATGGACGGGAGTTCGCAACATCTACGACCTTCTCTTCCAGACCGGCATCGGAGAACGCCCCATCCCCCGCATCCCGGACACCACCGAACTCCCCCAGGTGCTCACCCGCCTCCTCGTGGCCCACGCGCCCATGGGGATCATCCAGGACGCCGAGGGACGCGACCTCGGGATCATCACCGCGGAAGACGTCCTGCGTTATTACCTCGGCCGCGCCGATCTCTGAGGAGAATTGATCGTTCGGCAGCTCTCCGCGAGAGGCTCATCCCCCTCTCCCCTGGGACGCGCGACGCCGCGCCCGCCACTCCATGAACCCGGCGATCCAAATCACCGCCTCGTACATGATCGTCAGCGGGATCGCCATGACGAGCTGGGTGAAAACCTCGGGCGTCGTCAAGACCGCGCCGAGGATGAAGTTCAGCACGATCACGTAAGGGCGCGCCCACTTGAGCTTGGCGTGATTGAGCACGCCGAAGCGCACAAGCGCCAAAAGGACAAGCGGCGTTTCGAACGCGACCCCCATTCCGAGCATGAACTTCGTCGTGAAACCCACGTAACTCTGCACCGTCCAAAAATCCGCGTCCACGCGCAGCCAGTTCGCAAACTCTCGCGCAATTCTCAGGCAGGGCGGGAGCACGAGAAAGTAGCAGAAGGAGACCCCCGCCAGGAAAAATGGAATCCCGATCCAGAGCGCGGGCGTGATGTGCCGCCGCTCCGTGCGCGTGAGCGCGGGAAAGATGTAGGCGGCGACGAAATAGATCAGGAGCGGCGAGGAGAGGATGATGCCCGCGTAAAGCGCGAGCTGCACCGAAATCGCAAAGGCGTCCGCCGGGCCGAAGACCTTCAGAAACTTCGCGGGCTCCGCAATCCCGCTCCATTTCAGCGGCTGCTGCAGAAAGAGGAGAACGTAGGGACCGAAATAAAAACTCGCCGTCCACGCCACGAACACCGTTGCCGCGATCTTGACGAGGAGCCAGCGCAGATCCTCGAGATGCCCCAGAAGGGTCTTCACGGGCCCCTCAAGCGCCTCGACGGTCCTCACAGGCTCGCGGTCTTCAGGCGTCGCACTCATGCGGCCCCCACTCTATCATCTTGCTCGTGCGCCAGCGAGCAGCCCTTGAGCGCCGCCCGCGGCGCGCGGCCCGCCAGCGCGAATCCCTCCTCCCCGCCCTCCGCGAGGTCCTCCGTCCGAACAAACGCATAGGAATCGGTGTTCGCCAGATCGTAGATTTCGAGAACGCCGCGCGCGCCCGCGCGCC
>JABWAM010000335.1 GCA_013360985.1 Verrucomicrobiia bacterium
GAGGGCGCCGCGGCCGCGGTTTGAGCCCAAAATGTGGCGAGGGCGTCGCATGTTCCTCGGCCGAGGATGGACTCCCCCCATGCCTTACGCGGGGATTTGCGCGGGGATTGGGGGTATTGACATCTCCGTGCGCCTCGTCGAGGCTCCCGTGATCCTCCACCGGACGCCCTCAGGGAAGGCGCGCCGTTCCCTTTGCCCCTCATGCACATCAACCTCAAGGACGCGCTTCGGCTGAAAACAGTCCTCCTTGATCTCTTCGCGCCCGGCCTCGATATCGCCAACTTCGTTCCGCGCGGATTCGCGGCCATCCAACAGCTCGTGCCCGGCGAATTTATCACCTATTCGCGCGCCAAGCCGGGGCGGCCCGATCTCTGCGAGGTGGTGTTTTCCACGACCGAACGCCTGCCGTCGGCGCCGTTGTGCGCCTTCGCGCGCCTGAAGACGAGGTATCCCCTCTGGGACTATCGCATCGGGGAACAGGGCGGACGCCCCATTTTCCGACGCGATTACTTCACGGAGCGCGAGTTCCGCGACTGCGCGATGCATGCCGAGGTCTATCGCCCGATGGGACTGAAGAATCACGCCGCCCTCCCGCTGGCCGAAGAACAGGACGGGACGGCGATCTTTTTCAGCATCGAACGCAGCGGACGGAGCGATTTCACGGAACGCGACCGCGCCGTGCTCGCCCGGCTCCAGCCTCCCCTGGCCGCAGCGCGGCTCCTGGCGAGGGAGCGGGCGCGCGTCGGGACGCTCCGGGAGGAACATCTCGCGCATCTCGGCCTGACAGCGCGCGAAACCGAAGTCTTCTTCTGGATGATCGAGGGGAAACGCAACCTGGAAATCGCCCAAATCCTGAATCTGGCCTTGTCCACCGTGAAGGATCACGTCAGGGCGATTTTTCTCAAGCTCGGGATGGAAAATCGCCTGACGGCGATCCGTTTTGGCTTGGAACAGGCCCGCCGCGCCGAAGCGGACGAACTCGCCCAATCGGCGCCCCTGCACCGATTCCGCGCCAACGCCTTATCGCCGGCCGCGCCCGCGTCCAACGGCCATCGCTAATCCTGCGCCGAGCATGAGAAGCCCGGCCGCCGGTTCCGGCACGGCGGTCACCTGAAAATTATCGAGATAGGCCACGGCGCCCGTGGGGAGGAACGTGCTCGAGAGATACATCACGATCCCATCGGACCCAGGTTCGTCCGGAAGGCGTGACGACAGATCCAGCGTGATGTTCGTCCACGTGTCGTACGGAACATAAATCTCGTTCCCGCTGGGCGCGCCCACGTAGTTTCCGCCCACCCAGGTCGAGACGCCGAAGGGGCGCTGGTTCGATTCGGTCAATCCCACGCTCAACGTCGTGTCGGGCGAGAACGCGTTGGAGGAGGGAACATACTTCAGATCGAAGGAGAGCGTGACGCTCCAATTGGTGTACGCGGTCAAAGGCATCGCGGACGTGACGATCCTCGGAAAATTCGTTCCGAAATCCTCCATCTTGAGAACCGAATTGGCGTCGAGAAGGACGACGGAGGGAAAGAGGTTCGTCCCTGCCGCAAACGACGACCAGCCGGCGGGCAGCGACCCCTGGGGAGTGCCTTCAAAGTTTTCGTCGAACAGAACGACCGCTTCCGCGGAATGCGGCGCGGCGAGTCCCAGGGCGAAGATCCCTCCCGCGAGCTGGAGTCCGCGGAGGATGCGCGCTCCAGGAAAACCTCGGAAGGAGGAGAGCGCAAACATAAGAGAGCGAAAGAGCCTACGGCCTTGATCGGCGCAGCGCAACCGCCGCAAGCCCCGCGCCGAGGATCAGGAGGCCCGCCGACGGCTCCGGCACGGCGACGGCAGTGATTTGGATGTTGTCGAGGTCGGCGACTGCGCCGTAATCACCGCGGTCACTCCAGATCTTCATGAAGATCCCGTCGGTCGCGGGATGCGCGATCAGGCTCGAAGTCAGATCCAGCGTGATGTTCGTCCACGTGTCGAACGGAGCATAGATCTCGTTGCCGCTGGGCGCGCCCACGCCGTTTCCGCCCACCCAAGTCGAGACGCCGAAAGGACGCATGCTGGGTTCGGTCAGTCCCACAATCAACGCCGTGTCAGGAGGTGCCAAAGAGTCTTGCGCATATCTGAGATCAAAGGAGAGCGTGATCTCCCAATTGAGGTAGTTGGTGAAATTGATCGTGGTGGAGGAGGCGCGCGGGTTTCCCGCCATGCTGTCGAAGTGAAGAACATGATTTCCGGAAACATCATAGACACTTGGAGGATTTAAGAAGCCGCCAGAATCATCGGTTGCCGACCAGCCGGCGGGAATCCCGTAGACCGGGGTGCTGTCGAAATTTTCACTGAAGATCACGACCGCTTTCGCAGAATGCGGCGCGGCGAGTCCCAGGGCGACCATTCCTGCGCCGAGGCAAAGCCCGCGGAGGATCCGGTTGCGAAGGGAGCGATGGGAGGAGGAGG
>JABWAM010000336.1 GCA_013360985.1 Verrucomicrobiia bacterium
CGCCCGAACTCTATTTGAAAACTCTCCGCGATTTTGCCAGAAAGACGGCGGGCGAAAGCCCTTCCCCGTGACCCTCCTCTTCCGCCTCGCGCTCCAGATCTATCGCCGTTTCTTCCTGCGCCTCCGGGTCATCGGAGCGACGCGCGCGTCCGATCGGGCGGCAATCCTGTTCGCCCACCGCGTCTCCGCGCTCGACGCCCTCGCGCTTTCCGCGGCGTTTGGGAGGCGCATCCTCCTCGTCGGCGGCCCCGTCGCGCCCCGCGGCGCGCGCGCGTGCGCCTTCGCGCAAATCCTCAACCTCCGAACGCTGGGCGCAAATCCCGCCGCGAAACTCGAGGAACTCGCGCGCGAAGCGCGGGACGCCCGGGCTTTTCTTCTGGTCCTCGCCGGCGATCAGCCGTCGCATCCCCCCAGCCCTTTCGAACTCCGCGACGGCCTCGCGCTCGTCGCGCGGCAAAAACTGCTCCCCGTCGTGCCGGTCGGCGTAGACCTCTTCTGGGCGCGAACGCTGCGCTTCCTGCGCGGCCGCCGCCCGTGCCGTTTCGCGGGCGTTTGCCGCGGCGTGAAGGTGCGCGTGGGTCGCACGCTGGCGGCCGACGAAGCGTCGCTCCCAAAGATTCGCCAAGAACTCACCGACCTCGACGAATTCGCCCTCGCCGACCGCGGCGAGATCAACGCTCACCTTGGGCGTTCCTGCCTTCTCACCCTCTCCCGCAAGCCGTGGCGTCGTTTCGTGGTGGACCGCGTGCCGACGCGGCGCGAACTCTCCCGCGGGATGACCCTCGCCGTCGCGATCGCCCTCTCGCGCCGATGGCGCCGCCGGCTGCCGGGCCGCCGCGTGGGCATCGTGCTCCCGCCCAGCATCGGCGCGACGCTCGCCAATCTTGCCCTCCTCCTCGCCCGGCGCACACCCGTCAACCTCAACTTCACCCTCGGTTCCGAGGCCATCAAAGCCTGTTTCCGCAAGGGCGGCATGCGCCGCCTAATCAGCGTCCCCGTCCTCCGGGAACGATTCCCGAACTTCCCATGGCCGGCCGACACCCTCGACATTGTCGCGGAAATTCAGGCGTGCGGACGATGGCGCATCCTCCTGTGGCTCCTCCTCGTCTGGACGCTGCCGGCGCGCCTGCTCGCCCTTCTCCTCGGCGTGCCGCGGTCCGGCGGACGCGAGGAGGCCTGTCTCCTCTTCACGAGCGGAAGCGTCGGCGAACCCAAAGGCGTCGCTCTCACCCATCGCAATATCCTGGGCAACATCGCGCAGATCGCCGCTGTCGGCTTCTTGCGCGAGAGCTTCACGATGCTCGCCTCGCTGCCCGTGTTCCACAGCTTCGGGTTCACCGCCAACCTCTGGTATTCCCTCCTCCGCGGGATGCGGATGGTCGCCGTGCCCTCGCCGCTCGACGTAAAAACGATCGCCGAAGCGATCCGCGACGAGAAGGCGGACGTCACTTTCGGCACCTCGACCTTCCTGAGGCCTTACCTCAAGCGAGTCGATCCCGCGCAGCTGGCCTCGCTGCGTTTCGTCGTCGGCGGCGCCGAAAAACTCGCGCCCGACCTCGCCCGCGCGTTCGAGGAACGCTTCGGCGTCCGAATCCTCGAAGGCTACGGCCTCACGGAAACCAGTCCGGTCGTCACGGCGAACCTCCCCAACCTCGCCGATCCGGGCAGCAAGGAGAGCCCCTGTTGGCAGCTCGGAAGCGTGGGACGCCTGCTCCCCGGCATCACGGCCCGCATCGCGCATCCGGAAAGCGGAGAAATTCTTCCCTCGACCGCGGAAGGGATGCTCCTCCTCCGCGGCGTCAACGTCTTCGAAGGCTATCTCGGCGAACCGGACCGCTCGCGCGAAGTGCTGCGCGGCGGCTGGTTCGTCACCGGCGACATCGCCCGTTTCGACGAAGACGGTTTTCTCCATATCGTCGGACGAATCTCGCGTTTCTCCAAGATCGGCGGCGAGATGGTCCCTCATGGAACCATTGAGCAGAAGATCATTGAGCTTTTCGGCGACCGAGAAGCCGAGGGGCAGGCCTTCGCCGTGGTCGGCGTCCGCGACGAAATCAAAGGCGAAGCGCTCGTCCTCCTCACGGCGCGCGACCTCACCGCCGAACAGGTGCGGGAGAAACTCCTCGCCGCCGGTTTCGCCCCGCTCTGGATCCCGCGCCGCATCTGTCGCGTCGAAAAAATCCCCGCGCTGCCCACCGGCAAACTCGATGTGCGCGGCTGCGAGGAACTGGGACGCAAGGCCTGCGCCGCTTGATGCCGAATCTCGCGCCGCCATTCGCCATGCGCTTCCTCGTCGCCCCTGACAAATACAAGGGCGGCCTTCCCGCCGAAGGCGTCGCCGCGGCGATCGCGCGGGGAATCCGCGACGTCTTCCCGCAAGCCCGGATCCAACGCATGCCTCTCGCCGACGGCGGCGACGGCACCGCGCGCATCCTTGCCCGCGCCCTCC
>JABWAM010000337.1 GCA_013360985.1 Verrucomicrobiia bacterium
CGTGCGGAGGCGTCCGTTGTTCCGACGGCGCAGGCCGCTCCGCCCGCGCCCTCCGTTCCGCCGCCGGCGCCCGCGACGCCCGCACTTCCCTCTGTCCCGTCGACGCCGCTCATCTACAAAGATCCCGACCGGCCGATTCCCGAGCGCGTCGCCGATCTGATCCGGCGGATGACGCTCGAGGAAAAGGCGGCGAGCCTGGACTCGGATCCCCCCACCATCGAACGCCTCGGAATCCTCGGCTGCTCCTTTCGCAACGAGGGGATGCACGGCGTGTACAAAGCCGGCCGGGCGACGACTTTCCCGCACAGCATCGCGCTCGCGGCGACATGGAGCACGGCGCTCATCCAGCGCGTCGGGAGCGCGATTGGCGACGAGGCGCGCGTCAAATTCGCCGAGGCGCCGACTCGGCGCAACTACGGCGTGATCTGCTGGGCGCCGCCCGTGGACCTCGTTCGCGATCCGCGATGGGGCCGCGTGCAGGAAACCTATGGCGAAGATCCGCATCTGGTGAGCCAGAGCACGCGCGCCTTCATCCGCGGCCTTCAGGGTGACGATCCGAAATATCTCAAGGTCGCCGCCACGGTGAAACACTTCGTCGTGTACGGGCAGGAGACCGACCGCCGCGCCACGAACCTCGTCGTCTCGGCGCGCACGCTTCGCGAGTATTACCTCGCTCCTTTCCAGGCGACGCTGGCGAAGGGCGGCGCGTCGTCGGTAATGACCGCCTTCACCGCGCTCAACGGGACGCCGTGCGTGATGAATCCGTTCCTGCTTAAAAAAATCCTGCGCGAGGAATGGGGGTTCGAAGGACCGGCCGTCTCGGACGTCAACGCGTCGGTCAACCTCAAGGAGCATTACCAATGCGTCGGCAGCCTCGAAGAGGGCGTGGCGCAAGCCGTCGCGGCGGGGATTGACGTGGTCGCGATCAACAAAGGGACCGTCTTCTCCAACGCGCTCCAGGCGGTGAAGCAGGGGTTGCTCCCCGAGGCGCAGCTCGATCGGGCGCTGACGCGGAGCCTCACTTTGCGTTTTCGCCTCGGAATGTTCGATCCGCCGGAGCAGACGCCGTGGACGAAGATTTCTCCTTCGGCGCTCGGTTCTCCCGAGCACGTGGCGCTCGCGCGCGAAGCGAGCGGCGCCTCGCTGGTGCTCCTCAAGAACGACCGCCCGGCGCATCGCGCCGATCCCGCTCCCCTGCTCCCGCTGGACCGGCGGCGCCTCGATTCGATCGCAGTGCTCGGATTTTACGCCGACCGTATCGAGCTCGGCACCCTCCACAGCGCCGAACCCGCCCAACCGATCGTGAGCGTTCTCGCCGGAATCCGAAACCACGTCGGCGCGCGCGTCCTGGTCCGCAGCGCGCCATGGTTCGACGCCGACGCGATGCGAAGGTCGGCTCGCCTCAAACCTGACGCCCTCGCGGCGAGGCAGAAGGCGGCGGTCGAGGAAGCGGTGAACGCCGCCGCCCGTTCCGACGTCGCAGTCGTCGTCCTGGGACTGAGCCGGAAAAACGAGTCGGAAGGCAAAGACCGTCTCACCCTCGATCTGCCCAAGGACCAGCAGGATTTCGTGGAAAAGATCATCGCGGCCAATCCGGCGACCGTCGTGGTGCTCCTCAACGGCGGTTGTCTCGCGGTGAATTGGATCCAGAAGCATGTCCCCGCCATCCTTGAGGCCTGGTACCCCGGCGAGCAGGGCGGCAACGCGATTGCCGATGCGTTGTTCGGCGACATCAATCCGGCCGGCCGCCTGCCGATCACCTTTTACGCCGCGCTCGACACCCTGCCGCTGACCGAATGCGAGATCAACCGCGGGCGCACCTATCTTTATCTCAAGACGCCGCCGCTCTGGCCTTTCGGACACGGGCTGAGCTATTCGCGCTTCGACTACGCGAAGCTCCGCGTGGCGCGGGAAACGGCCGAGGGCGGCGACGCGCTCCGCGTGAGCCTGGAGGTCAAAAACGCCGGCGCCCGCGACGGCGAGGAGGTGGTTCAATGTTATGTCCGCGCGCCCGAGGCGCCTTGGCCGACGCCGATCCATCAGCTCCGCGCTTTTCAGCGCCTCGCGATTCCGGCCGGCGAGACGCGCGCGGTGGATCTTTCGGTTCCTCTCGCGCGCCTCGCCTCGTGGGACGAAGACGCGAACCGTTGGACGCTCCGCCCCGGCCGCTACGAAATTCAGGTCGGCGCGTCGTCCGCCGATCTCCGCCTCCGCGCATCCGTTGATCTGGAGTGAGGAGAACGTCGCCCAGGCTCACGCAGAAATCCGCGTTCGGGGATGAACCGCATCATCGTCCCTCGGGGACCGGATCGATGCGCCGCGTCAAAATTCCAGACTCCCCACACAAAGGGCTCGACGGCTCGGCCGGCGGCCTCGCCCTCCCTTCCGCGGTCCGCGCTTGAAGAAAATCCGCTCGGTCGCGAAGCGAGGGAGGGCGCCGC
>JABWAM010000338.1 GCA_013360985.1 Verrucomicrobiia bacterium
AGCGCGTCGGCGTCCGCGTTGCGGAGCGGCTGGTAGATCGTGGCGAACTCCACGCCGGGGACGCCAGCGACGGCGCGGGCGAGCGCTTCCCAATGGCCCAGGTGGAACAGCACGGCGACGACTCCTCGTCCGCGCGCGAGCGCAGGGCGAAGGTTTTCCTCGACGCCGCGCAACTCGAAGAGGCCGCGCAGTTCGTCGTCCGAACGTCCTCCCATCCATGCCGTCCAGAGGACGTTTTCGAGAAGGCGGCGCGCCGCGTCGCGGGCGAGGCGACGACGCGCCTCCGGATCGCCGCGTCCGCCGTCGAAGATGGCGAGGTTTCGGAGGGCGAGACGCCGGCGGGCGCCGGCAAAGGGAAAGGCGAGCGCGGCGATCGCGGCGGAGAAGGGCGCGAATCCGCGCGTCGGCGCGCGCTGGACGATTCCCGCGGCGAGCCTAGCCCAGGCAGATGCGCGAGACGCACTCATCGAAGTCAACGGCGCCGCGCAGGATTTCGATCTCGACGCGGAGAAAGTAGATCGGCACGTCCACGCGATCGAGCTTGGGGAAACGCACAGCGTCCTTTTCCGTGGTGATGATCGCCTCGGCGAACCGTCGGCGGCTGCGGTTGATCATGTTCAGGATTTCCTGTTGGGTGAAGCGGTGATGGTCGGCGTACTGGCGGGAGTCCACGATCTCCGCGCCGAGGCGGACGAGGCTCTCCTCGAAGCCGTCGGGCATCGCGATGCCCGAGATCGCCCCGATTTTCTTGCCCTTGAGGAACGTGAGCGGGGGGCGGTCGGCGGGATCGTAGACGTTCTGGAACCAGAGCGGCTTGTGGCCGCATTCGATGATCTCGGCCTCCGGGTTATACCGGCGGATGGTCTCCACGAGGCCTTCGACCGGCGTCCCGTCGCATTTGGTGAGGAAGATATAATCGGCGCGCGCGAGGTTGCGGCGCGGTTCGCGCAGCGAACCGCGCGGCAGGAGATGCCGATTTCCGAACGGGTTGGTGCGGTCCACGAGGACGAGGTTCAGCCGGCTCTTGAGGGAAAGATATTGAAACCCGTCGTCGAGAAGCAAGGTGTCGATGCCGAGCCGTTCGATGGCGTAGCGTCCGCTCTTGACGCGGTCCTTGTCCACGAGCACCACGACGTTCTTGAGGTTCGAGGCCAGCATGTAGGGCTCGTCGCCGGCCGTCGCGGAATCGAGAAGGAGGGCTTTGCCGTCGGAGACTACGCGGGGTTCGCCGGCCTCTTTGCGAAAGAGGAGGCGTTGCCAGAGGCGCTCGAGCCTCGGTCGCGGCTGGCTCTTGTAGCCGCGACTCAGGATGGCGACTCGCCTTCCGCGCTGTTGGAGGGCGCGCGCGAGTTTTTCGACGACCGGCGTCTTGCCCGTGCCGCCGACGGTGAGATTGCCGACGCTGATCACGAGGCAGCCGAGCGTGTGATCGCGAAAAATCCGTTTGCGGTAAAGGTAGTGGCGAAGCTGGACCACGACGGCGAAGACGCGCGAGAGCCCGAAAAGCAGCCAGCGCAGCAACGCGGCGCGTTTGCCGCGGCGCTTTTCGTAGATGACCTCGACCGCGAAGGTCTCGAGGGCCTCCATGCGACTCTTCCACCATCCGCTTGCCATGTTCCCTCCAACGTGCCATCGCCGCGCGGGGCGGGAAAGCGCAAAAGCGCGTTTCGTCGCCGGCCGCGTCTCTCCCGACGGAGGTCAGCGCCAGTCGAGCGCGCCTTTGCGCCAGGCGTAAGCGAGCGCCGCTCCGAGAATGCCGAGGAAGGAGATCATTGCCGCGAAGATCGTCCAACCCTCGCGGATCATGTCGCGGAAGACGACGGCCCACGGGTAGAGAAAGACCACCTCGATGTCGAAAAGAATGAAGAGCGCCGCGACGAGATAAAACTTTACCGAGAAACGGACATGCGGCTCGGCCATCGCCGCGGGCATCCCGCACTCGTAAGCCTCGTCTTTGGCGGGATTCGTTCGCGCCTTTTGCGCGGTGAGGGCGGAGACGAGCAGCGTGCCGCCGCAGAAGCCGACCGCTGCGAGGAGTAAGAGGCCGACGCCGATGTAGTCCTGGATCACGCCGTTCCTCTGCGCCAGCGGGAGGCGGGAGGCAAGCCCCAAATCCCCGCGTCAGGCGTGGGGGGAGTCCATCCTCGGTCGAGGAACCTGCGACGCCCTCGCCACATTTTGGACTCAAGCCGCGGCCGCGGCGCCGCCGTCGGCGGCGCCCTCCCTCGCTTCGCGACCGAGCGGATTTTTCCCAAGCATAGACGGTGGAAAGGGAGGGCGAGGCCGCCGGCCGAGCCGCTGCATCGCGTCAGACAAGGTTCACGCGGAGACACGGAGAACGCAGGGCGCATTCCGCGCCCGCCCTCGCGCTTGTCCCTCCCGGCGAGGTTGGAGGACAAGCAGGTAGGGCGAGGCCGCCGGCCGAGCCGCCGGCCGCCGGCCGAGCCGCCGCATCCTTCTTGTGGGAGTCCGGAATCTCGGCGCGCCCCATCCCTCCGATCCTCGATGGATGATGATAAGGGGTGCTCTCTGAAAATGGGGCGGATCCGTGGATTTGGCGCAAGAAGAATCACGATTCCGCCGCGCGCCGCACGAGAAGCCCCGTCACCGCGAGCGCGTTGAAGCCCGCGTGGAGCGCCATGCACGCGGCGAGGTTGCCGCTCCATTCGTAGGTGAGCGCCAAGACGACCGCGAGGAGGAACAAGGGCGCGAGACTGGGCAGATGGAGATGAAACCCCGCGAAGGCCAGCGCCCCGAGCGTCAGGCCCAGGGCCGGGCCGAAACGCTCCCGAAGAAAGGGATGAAAGATCCCTCGGAAGAGCGCTTCCTCGACGACCGGCGCGACCGCCACGGTGAGAACAACCAGCAGCGCGACGAGGCGTGGATCGCGCAGCTTGAGGAACCACTCGACCACCGGTTGCGGTTCGAGGGGCGCTCCCATGTGGACGAGCCACGCGTGCCACGCCGCGCCGGCGAGTTTCGCGGGCACGATCACCGTGAGGAGTCCCGCCGCCGCCGCGAGAGACGTCCGTCGCCATCCTCCCGCGGAAAGCCCGAATGCGCGCCGCCACGCGCCGCGCGCCTCGCCGAGAAAATGGTGGACGAGAGCGAAGATCAGCGAATACGCCAGCGCGAAGCCGATGACGTGGAAACCGACCCGCGCTTCGAGGGTGTCGAGGAGCAGGAGGCGCTTGGCGAGAAGTCCCAACGCGTTCGTTAGGAGGATCGTCGCGAGCAACGCCGCGCCGAGCGCG
>JABWAM010000041.1 GCA_013360985.1 Verrucomicrobiia bacterium
ATCGCGGTGGAGCGGGTGACGGCCGTTCATCACGCCTGCGCGCCCACATGGGAAATGGCGCAGCGGCGCGTGGGCGACGACATGTTCTTTTATGTCACCGGCGGCCGCGGATGGGCGACGATCGAGGGGCGCCGGATAGATCTGGCGGCGGGGGTCTGCGCGCATTTCCGCCGGGGAGAACTCCATGCAGCGGGGCACGACCCGCGGCGGCCCTTGCGCGTCGCGGCGCTCCACTACACGGCGCGGCTGTTCGATTCGCTCACCATGCCGCGGGCGCTCGGATTTCCGGACGCCTTCGACCTGCGAAACGATCGCGCGGCGGACGCGCTCTTTCGCGAGGCATGCCGCGAATACGCGGAACGCCCGCTTGGACACGCGCGCGGGTTGGAGGCCTTAACGACACGTCTCCTCTTGCATCTGGCGCGCGGGCATGGCGAGGAAATGTCGCTCCCTGGACGCCGCCCGGGGATCGGCGACCTCAGCCGGCTGTTGCCCGCGCTCGACGCGATGCAGCGACGATATCCGGAGCCGGTCACGGTGGCCGCCTACGCGCGGCTCGCGGCTCTTTCGGAGCCGCAGTTCCGGAGGGTCTTCGCCCGCGCGATGGGCATCTCCCCCGTTCGCCATCTCGCGCGGCTGCGGATGGAACGGGCGTGCTGGCTCTTGCGTCACACCTCGCGAACCGTGGAAGCGATCTCGAACGACGTGGGGTACGCAGAGCCGGCGTTCTTCGCTCGGGTGTTCCGCCGAGAGATGGGCGTCACGCCCGGCGCCTATCGCCGTTTGCGCGGTCCGTAATTATTCCTTGGCGAGGACGTCGAGCGCGGACTGAAGCTCGTCGGGCAGAGGAGATTCGAGGCGGACCGGCGCGCCTCCATCGGGATGATGAAACTCGAGGCGTTGCGCGTGGAGGAAGAGACGGCGGAGGCCGGCGCGCCGCTTGAGCTCGCGGTTCCACGCAAAGTCGCCGTACACGCGGTCGCCGGCCACGGGATGCCGTCGCGCGGCGGCTTGAACGCGCGCCTGATGGGTGCGCCCCGTCACGAGCAGGATCTGAACCAGACAGGCGCGCGCGGAGGGGAAATCGCGGCGGACGCGATAGACAAGCTCGGCGTTGGGCGGTCCGCCGCGGGCGACGACGGAACGCACGGAACCCTGTCCGCCAAGCTTGAGGAGGCGATCGAGCCAGCGGCCTTGAGGCGGGCGAGGAAATCCTTGGACGAGGGCCAGATAGCTCTTGCGAAGCTTGCGCTGCTCGAAGAGGACGCGGCAGGCGGCGGCGACCGTCTCGTCGCGCGCGGCGAGGAGGACGCCGGAGGTGTCTTGATCGAGGCGGTGAACCAACCAAACCGGCCCGCTCGGAGAATCGAACCGCCGGGCGGATGGATCATAGCGGCCTTCAAAAGCGCAGCGGGCGCGCGGGCCGCCGGAGTTGGGATGCGAGAGCACGCCTTCGGGTTTGGCGACGGCCAGCAAAAAGCCGTCGTCGAGAAGGATCGGGCAGCGCGTCAGAGGCGTTTTCACCGCGTCGAGACGCTCGCGCGGATCCTCCGCTCGCCTCGCACATCGCGAAAAACGGTGCGGCAAACGCGGCGGCAGCGATGCCTCCGTTCTCTCTCTCGATGCGTCATCTTCCGATCGTTCGCGCGCCGCATAATCCATCGGCGCGTCAGACGGCGACTGACGGCACGGCGGCGAGCAGGCGGCGGGTGTATTCGTGCCGCGGGCGTCGGTAGATTTCCTCTCGCGCGCCCTGCTCGACGATGCGGCCTTCGCGCATGACGAGAACGCGGCGGCTCACATGCTCGATCACGCCGAGGTCGTGACCGATGAAGAGATAGGCCAAGCCGAGTTGATCCTGGAGGTCCTGGAGGAGGTTGACGATTTGGGCCTGCACGGAGACATCAAGCGCGCTGACGGGCTCGTCGCAGAGGATGAGACGCGGCTCGACGGCCAGCGCGCGGGCGATGCCGATGCGCTGGCGTTGGCCTCCGCTGAATTCATGCGGGTAGCGCGCCAGATGCTCCGGTTGAAGCCCGACGTGGCGCAACAGTTCGGCCACGCGCTCTCGGCGTTCGGCGCGCGTCATCTTGGGGAAGTGGATTTCCAGCGCCTCTCCCACGATCGCTTCGACGGACAGGCGGGGGTTCAGCGAGCCGTACGGATCTTGGAAGATCATCTGGATATGACGGCGGTAAGGGCGAAAGGCGGTCTCGCCCAGCTTCGCGATCTCCTGTCCGCGCCAAAAAATTTCACCCGAGGTCACCGGCGCCAGCTTGACGATGGCGCGGCCGACGGTGGTCTTGCCGCTGCCGCTCTCGCCAACCAGCCCGACCGTTTCGCCCTCAGCGATGGCGAAGCTCACGCCATCCACGGCGCGCACCACGCCCGAGCGGCCGAAGACGCCGCCGCCGCGCGCGGAGTAATGCACCTTGAGATCTCGAACCTCGAGGAGAGGCGCCTTCATGGGGAAACCGCCGCGGCCGCGAGGGTGGCGTGATCAATCGCGGCGAGACGATGGCGGCGCGCGCCGAGACGCGGGATGCAGTCGAGCAGGGCGGCGGTATAGGCGTGCCGCGGACGGCGGAGCACCTCGCGCGCGTCGCCCTGCTCAACGAGCTTGCCGCGGTACATCACCAAGACCCGGTCCGCAAAATGCGAAACGATCGCGAAGTTGTGGGTGATCAGCAGCACCGCCATGCCGAGGCGCCGCCGCAAATCGCGCAGCAAGTCGAGGATCTGGGCTTGCACGGTCACATCGAGCGCCGTGGTGGGCTCGTCGGCGACGAGCAGAGCGGGGCGGCAGGCCAGCGCCATCGCGATCATGACGCGCTGCTGCATCCCTCCTGAAAGCTGGTGAGGATAGGCTTCCATCACGCGTCCGGGGTCGCGGATGCCGACGAGATCCAACAGGCGGAGCGTCTCGGCGCGAAGCTCTCTGACCTCGGGGCGATGCAGGCGCAGCGATTCGGCCACTTGCGTGCGCACGCGGAAGACGGGGTTCATCGAGGTCGAAGGCTCCTGGAAGACATACGCGATGCGCGCGCCGCGCACGGCGCGCAGTTCGCGCGGAGGCATCGCGAGCAGGTCTTTCCCCTCGAAAAGCGCGCGCCCGCCGTCGTAGCGCGCCGGCGGCGAAGGCAGGAGGCGGGTGAGCGCCAGCGCGGTTACGCTCTTGCCGCTGCCGCTCTCGCCCACAAGCGCCACCGATTCTCCCGCGGCGATGGCGAAGCTCACGCCATCCACGGCGCGGACTTCGCCCTCCTCCGTGACGAAGGAGATCTTCAGGTCTTGGACATCGAGCAGGGCCATCGCCACGGCGTGAGCTTGCGCTCATTTCCGGATGGATTTCGAGCTTTAGTTCGGACCAGGGCCTCGCGGCGAAAATCCGGCGGCAAGCGCGCGGGCGGAAAACCGCTCCCTTTCCGTCACGCGAGGCTGTTCAAGAAAGTCATGACTCCACGGTTGCGATCCAAACGGACGCGCTTATAGTGTTCTTTCCTATGAGCGCAACTTTGCCCCCCAAGATCATCGCTTACCTGAAACCGACGTGCGGTTGGAGCAACGGCGTGCGCGCCGTGCTCCGCAAGTATCAACTCCCCTTCGAGGATCGCGATATTCTCGGCAACCCCGCGCACTACGAGGAGATGATCCGCAAGTCCGGCCAGCCGCTCTCGCCCTGCGTCGAAGTGAACGGCCGCATCCTCGCCGACGTCAGCGGCGACGAAGTCGAAGCTTGGCTCGTCAGGAACGGTTACGTCAGCCGAAGTTTCGCCCCCGCGGGCGTTCCGACCAACGCCTCCTGCTCCGAAGAGGAGCATGCGCGCCAGGCCGGCGCGCCGAACGTCGCGTTCCATCGTTGAGTCAAGCGGGCTTGGATTCCTCGAAGAGCGCGAGGAAACGCGGCGCCAGCGCCTTGACGCTGTAGTGTTCGTCGGCCAAACGCCGTCCCTCGACGATGAGCCGCCGGCGCAACGCGCGGTCCCTCATGAGATGAAGGATCCGCGCGCTCCACTCGGCGCGTCTCGAAGCCAACAAACCGTTCTCGCCGTCGCGAATCAGCCGCGCCGCCGCGCCCACGGGAGACGCGACGACGGGCACTCCCGCCGCCCAGAACTGAACGAGGCGGAACGCGCTTTGCGCGCGATTCCACGGGGTATCCTTGAGCGGAAGCAGGCCGACATCCAACTCCTCGAAATCCGCAGCTTCTCCTTCGGAGGCGCACGGCTTCCATTCGATCGGACATCGCGCGGGGATCGTGTGCGGCGTTCCCCCCATCACGCGGAAAACGAACGGCGCGCGGGAATGGAGGTCGAACAGAGAGGGCAGGGCCTCGCGCAAATCGGCGTCCGAGGACCCGGGCGCAAACCAGCCGAGAACAGGGACCTTGAGCATCCGCTTCTCCGGCCCGCCTTGTGCCGCGAAGGCCTCCGTGGAAACGGCCGAGGGCAGCACGACAGGCTCCACTCCGTGCCGCCGAACAAAGGCGGCAACCTCCTCGTTTTCGACCACGACTCGCTTCGCGCGGCGGCAGATGTTCCCCAAGCGACGGGCGCGCAAGCGGGCGAGCGCGCGGAAATCCAACGCGCCCCGTCCGAGGTAAAGCGGCGCGTCGAGGTCGAACACCATGCGCGCCTCCCGCGCGATCCGCGATTCCAAGTCAAAGAACGGCGCCGGAAGGATCGGCCGCTGGACGTAGACCCAATCGTAATCCCGAATCTGATGGAGGTCCTGCACCCGCCGCGTAAATGTCCGAAACATGCGTCGCGCCGCGCCTGCGGCGCGATCCTTTCCGCTCCCTTCCCCCTCCTTATCCTCGCGCGTCGCCGGACGCACCACGCACTCGTGCCCAGCCGCCTTGAGGTGCGGGAGATAGGGCGCGACCCGCGCGCGAGCAGAGAGCGCGGAGGGATCACCCTGCGTGAGAAACAAGAGGCGCATCGGCGATAACGAGATTGAGCAAAGGGCTGACACGGTTCAGGATGCCGCCCCGAAGGATGCCGGCCACTATGACGGAGCAAACTGCGAGAGGCAACGCCGTCGTCGCCATCCCCGCCCACAATGAGGCGGTTCGCTTGGGACTCGTCGTGCGCGGTTGTCGCGCCTTGGGTTTCCCCGTTTGGGTCGTGGACGACGGCTCCACCGACGCAACCGCGGAAACCGCGCAGCGCGAAGGCGCCGAGATCTTCCGCCATCCGACGAATCTCGGCAAAGGCGCGGCCATCCGAACCGCTTTAGCGCAATTTCGCGGGACGACGTTCGCGCACCTGATCTTCATGGACGCCGACGGCCAACACGACCCCGCACACCTCCCCGTTTTTCTTCAGGCGGCCGAGTCCGCCGACCTCGTCCTCGGGAATCGGATGAGCCACCCCGCCGCGATGCCCTGCCTGCGGCGCGCCACGAACCGTCTCATGTCTTGGATCCTCAGCCGTATCTGCGGGATTGGGATCCCGGACAGCCAGTGCGGCTTTCGCCTCCTGTCGCGACGCTTCGCGGAGGCCTTTCATCCGACAACCTCCCATTTCGAAGTCGAGAGCGAGATGCTGGTCGAAGCCGCGCGGCGAGGGTTCCGCATCGCCACGGCGCCGATCGCGACCATCTACGAAAAACCCTCGAGCCACATCCGCCCCTTGACCGACACTCTTCGATTCCTCCGTTGGCTCTTGAAAATTTATTTACTCCCTAGATAGGGAGTTATCGCCGCAAGAACGGCGTCTTCCGAGAGATCTTCGATCGTCGCGCTTGAGCTTTTCAAACACTGCGCCCGCGACGTCCAAGGGCGCCAGCGCGTGGGATCCGACTGGCCAAAAAGCGCCACGACCCGCACCCCCATCGCTGCGGCGAGATGCATCGCCCCGCCATCCGGAGTCACCATCAGCCGACACTCCGTAAGGCGCGCGATCAACTCCTGGAGCGTGGAAGTCGGCGACGGCGTCACGGCGCCCCCTGCGAGACGGACAATTTCCTCCGCTTTCCGATCGTCGCCGGGATGAGTGGGCGTCGCCTGATCGCCCGGCGACCAAAACAGAAGGACGGACGATCTCGCGGCGGACGCCATGGCGCGCGCAACCTCCGCGAAGCGCGCCGCCGGCCAACGGTTACCGGGCTTTCGGCTCGTGATCTGGATGGCGACCCGGTCGCCCTTGGCGCGCATCGGATAGTCGATCTCCGAGGGAGGCGGCGCCTCCACGCCGAGGGCGTAAGCCATCACGCGCCAACTGTATTCGACCTCGTGCCGACCCTCCTCCCACGACGGCCCGTGTGCCTTCGATCCGTAGCCGAACACGCGCCGCGCGCGCGCCCAGCGCGCAAAGGCAAGGGCTTGGCGACTTTCCCCGCCGACCAAGAGAAACGCGGCGTCGCACGGCCGCGCGAGAAGCTGACGGTAAAACCCAGCGAGACGCGCGGCTTGCCTGAACCCGAACCCCGCGTGTTTCGTCTTTGTATAGACCACCAGGCGATCCACCCAGCGCGGAACCAGCGGCTCGGCGACTCCGACGTTATAGGAATTGACCAGGAGGCGGATTTCCACGCCGCGCAATCGCTCCCGCGCGAGGCGAATCGCGGGAATCGAGCAGACCAAATCGCCGACGTTGTCGTTCCGCACCAGGAGCACCCTTTGCCGCGACGTCAGCGAAAATCTCATGGCAAAAGGGCGCGGCGCGCCGCATGAAGCGAACCTAATCGGCGACGGAACGCGAAGTCAATTCCGATCAGTAGGCGTTGCGGAAACTGAAGAGCGTCGCCGTCAAGATGCGCAGATCGAACCACAGGGACCAGTTCTCAAAGTAGTAAAGGTCGTAGCGCACCCGATCTTCGATCGGGGTGTTTCCCCGAAGGCCGTTGACCTGCGCCCAACCGGTCATCCCCGGTTTGTAGGCGTGGCGCGGCATGTAGTGGCGAATCTCTTCCTTGAATTGCTCGACGAAGACGGGGCGTTCGGGACGCGGGCCGACGAGGCTCATCTCTCCCTTGAGCACGTTCCAGAACTGAGGGACTTCGTCGAGATTATATCTCCGAAGGAAAGCCCCCACCCGCGTTCGGCGCGGATCTTTCTCCTGAGCCCAGACGGGGCCGGTTTCCTTCTCGGCGTCGGGGCGCATGGTGCGCAACTTGTACATCCGAAAAGGACGCCCCTCGCGTCCACAGCGTTCTTGCATGTAGAAGATCGGCCCGCGCGACTCCAATCGGATGACCGCCGCGGCGACGAGCAGGATCGGCGCGCTCAACAACAACCCGACCAAGGCGCCCACGAGATCCATCGCGCGCTTAAGAATGCGATTCACGGGATGATCGAGCGGAAAGTTTCCCAGCCCCAGCAGCGGCACGCCGCTCACGAAATCGAGATGCACGCGCGATGCGAGCACCTCGAACAGATCGGGCACGAGGCGAAAGGAAACGAGGCGCTGCTCGCACGCCAGGATCCACAAGCTGATCCTTCGCGAGGGGAAATGCAGCGTCGCGAGGATCACCTCGTCCACGTTCTGCTCCTCGATCCGGGCCTCCAACGCGTCGCTGCGCCCCAACCACGGCACGCCCGCGGGCAAATCGGCGGGCGCCTCATCGGCCAACACCCCCACGATCTCGCGGCCCGAGTTAACATCGGAGCGCACATGACTGACGAGGTCCGCCCCGCGTTCTCCCCAGCCCACCACCAAGGTGCGCACGCGAAGCCCTCGTTCCCGCAAGAAGCGTCCCCAGAAGACGCGGAGCGTTTTCCGCAGCAGGAGCAGCCAAAAAATTCCGAGCGCTCCCATGATCAGGACCGCGATGCGCGAGAAGTGAAACTGGGCGCGAAGGAAAAAACTGAGCGCGAAGAGCACGGCCAGCGAAATCGCCATGCCTTGGGCGACCTGCGCGCCCTCGACGAGAAAAGGGAGCGGGGCGCGAATGTTGTAGAGCCCAAGCCGTTGGAAGACGACCAAGATGATCCCCGCCCACAACGTCACTGCCGCGACGTAGTTCCCGATCGGCGGGGTGTCGGTCACGGCGATCACCCCCAACTCGAATCGCCCGATCCACGCGCACGCGAACGCGAGATACATCGCGAGCGCGTCGGAAAGCAGGGTCCACCCCACCGTCCACGCGCGCACATCTTGCCGTCGAAGCATGGGGGGAGCATCCCGTTTCGACGCCTCCGTCTCAAGCCGCAACCTTGGCGCCCCTTCGGCCTCGAAACGCGCGCCCTCGCGCCCAACCCTCAGGCGCCAGAGGGCGTCAGGCGACGCTGCATCTCGGAGCGAAAACGAGCGCGGGCAAATCGTTCGGCTTGCGCGCGCAGCTTTCCGACCTCCCAGACTTGGCGCTCGGCCCGATTGAGCGCCGCGAGCAAGGCCTCGACCTTCGGCTCGCCGAAGAAAATTCCGGTCTCCCCTTCGCGCACCGTCTCTCGCGCGCCGCCCACGCCATAAGCGACCACGGGACATCCACACGCCTGCGCCTCCAACGGCACAATCCCGAAATCTTCTTCGCCGGGGAAGACCAGTCCGCGCGCTTTCCCGTAGAGCTCGCGCACCGTCTCATCGGACTGCCACCCGAGGAACTCCACGTTCGGAGGCGCGACGCTCCGCAGCGCGTCCAGCATCGTCCCTTTGCCCACCACGACGAGGCGGCGCCCCCACCGGCGAAAGGCCTCGATCGCAAGATCGGCGCGCTTATACGGCTCGAGCGCGCCGGCCATCAGCCAGAAATCTTCGCGCGCCCTCTCCCAAAGGGGAGGACGGTAAAACTCCGTGTCCACCGGCGGATACACCACCGCCGCCTCGCGACGATAAAAACGGCGGATGCGTTCGGCGACATGCTCTGAAATGCCGATGAACTCGTCCACCTGACGATTGGAACGCAGGTCCCACGCGCGCAACGGTCCGCGCACGGCGCGAAGCGCCCACTGTTTCCAGTCGCCGGCGTAGTAGTGATCGCCCTGGCTCCAGATATAGCGCATCGGAGTGAAACAGTAACAAACGCGCCGCGCCGCCCGAGGAAACTTCACCCCTTTGGCCACCGCATGACAGGAGCTGAGCACGAGGTCATACTCTTCTCCGCCCGTATTCCACGTCTCGACGATCGCCGGCAAAAACGGGAGGTAATAGCGGTAGCGCGCCGCCGCGCCCGGCATATTTTGCAGCGCCGAAACGCGGATCTCCATGCGCTCAATCGTCGGCGAAACGCTTCCTTTCACGTGAAGCAGCGTGAAAAGCCGCGCGTTGGGAAACATTTCGCAGAACACCTCGAGACACTTCTCGCCTCCCCGCATCCCCGTCAACCAGTCGTGAACGAGGGCGACCTTCATCAGGAAGACGCGACGTTGAGGGTTCGGCGCGGAATCATAGAACGGCGAAATTGCTAGCAGACTGGCGCCCCCTCAGGCGAGCGCGCGCGTCTCCTCTCCGTCTCTCTTGCATCCGCGCCGCGCATTCGGTTTTCTGTTGGCCGCCTTCGCTCCCCCTCCTCGCTTCAAACCTCAACCTCGTCTCCATGAAAACCGCCCTGATCTCCCTCTCCGACAAGACCGGCGCGCTCGACCTCGCGCGCGCGGCGGTCGCCGCCGGCTTCCAAATCCTCTCGACCGGAGGAACCGCCCGCGTCTTTCGCGAAGCGGACATCCCCGTGCGCGAAGTGAGCGATTACACCGGCTTTCCCGAGATGATGGATGGACGGGTCAAAACGCTTCACCCGAAGATCCACGGCGCCCTCCTCCACCTTCGCGATCATCCCGAACATGTCCGTCAAGCGCGCGAGCACGGGATCGGCGCCATCGATCTGGTCGCCGTGAACCTTTACCCCTTCGAAGCGACGGTCGCAAAGCCCGGCTGCGCGCGGGAGGAAGCCATCGAGCAGATCGATATCGGCGGCCCCTCCATGCTCCGGAGCGCCGCAAAAAACCATCAGAGTGTCACGGTCGTCGTGGACCCGGCCGATTACGCGACCATCATCGCCGAACTGCGCGCCGCGGGCCACACCTCCCTCGAAACGCGCCGCGCCCTGGCGCAAAAAGCATTCGCGACCACGGCGCGTTACGATTCCGCCATCGCGGCGTATCTCGCCCAAACCAACGACGGCGGCGCGATCCTTCCCGAGGTCTGGGCGCCGCAATTCCGTAAAGCGCAATCTCTCCGCTACGGGGAAAACCCCCATCAAACGGCCGCGCTCTACGGCGATTTCTTTTGCCGCTTCGAACAGCTTCACGGCAAGGAGCTCTCCTACAACAACCTCCTCGATCTTACCGCCGCGTCAGAGCTCATCGCCGAATTCGACGAACCCACCGTCGCGATCCTCAAGCATAACAACCCCTGCGGCGTCGGCCAAGGCGCCTCGCCGGCCGAGGCGTGGGACAAGGCCTTCGCGACCGATCGCCAGGCGCCCTTCGGCGGGATCATCGCCACAAACCGCCCGGTCGATCTCGCGCTCGCGGGCAAAATCGCCGAAATTTTCAGCGAGGTGATCGTCGCTCCCGCCTTCACCGCCGACGCGCGCACCCTGCTTGAAAAAAAGAAAAACCTGCGCCTCATGCTTCAAAAGACGGCATCCCCTCCGCCCGGCGGCCAACTCGAAGTCCGCTCCTGTCCGGGCGGCGTGCTCATCCAGCAAGCCGACGCGCTTCCTCAACCCGAATCGGAATGGAAAGTGGTTACGCGCCGCGCACCCACCGCCGACGAGATGCGCGCGCTGCGCTTCGGCTGGCGCGTGGTGAAACGGGTCAAATCCAACGCGATCGTTTTCGCGGGGCCCGACCGCACCCTGGGCATCGGCGCCGGACAGATGAGCCGCGTGGATTCCACGCGCATCGCCGCGTGGAAAGCGAAGGAGGCAGGCCTTTCCCTCGCGGGCAGCATCGTCGCTTCCGACGCCTTCTTCCCATTTCCCGACGGCCTCCTCGCGGCGGCTGACGCCGGCGCAAGAGCGGCAATTCAACCCGGCGGCTCGGTAAAAGACGCCGACGTCATCGCCGCCGCCGACGCCCGGGGCCTCGCCATGATCTTCACCGGCCGCCGTCACTTCCGACACTGAGAGCAGGTTCCTTTTCGAACACGCTCTGAGAGAGGGCTTGGAAATTCCGCAGAAGAAGCCCCTCCTCGCTTCCCGGCTTCCCCCTAAAAGACCGCCCGTCGATCCGACGCGACAAAAAAGGCGTTGCGTCTCGCGCGGGGATCAGGCCCGACCTCCCGCATCGCGAACTTCTCGAATGAATCGGGCGCGTTCCCGATCGAAGTGAGGCCGTTTGCCGCCGCATCAACCTTCGGCGACAAGACTACCGCGGCCGCGCGGAAGCGTCCGCGGCGCGAGAGAGGGCGTCCAAGACAAGCGACGGGGTGAGCACTTCCGGAAGAACGATCGGCGGTCGTGCGCGGTCGGCGGGATAAACGACGCCAAGCGGCACGCCGCTGCGGCCAAAAGACTTCAAGGCGCGCGTGATCGCGTCGTCGCGCCGCGTGTAATCGGCGCGGAAAGCGATTGCGCCGATTTCGCGCAGCTTCGCCCGCACGGCGGGGATCTCGATGGAGGTTCGTTTGTTCATCTGGCAGGTGAGACACCAGTTCGCCGTGAAATCCACAAAGAGCGGAGCGCGCGTCTCGCGGAGAACGCTTTCCACCGCCTCCGCCGACCACGATCGCCACGCGATTCCTTCCACAGCGGCCGCGCGCTCCGCCTTCGGATTCGCCAAGACTTTCATGAGAGGCCCCGATCCGAGCCATGCCGCGAGGAGCACGACGCCCACCGCCAGCCATCCGCGCCGAGGGTGCCACGCGCCGAGGGCCCAAAGCGCCAGCGACGCGGCGAGAAGAACCGCGAGGAGCACGGCGGCCGCATCGTTGCCATACGCGGCGCCGAGCGTCCACGCGAGCCAGAGCGAAGTGGCGAGCATGGGGAACCCCATAAACTGCTTGAAGCGCGCCATCCATGCGCCCGGCTTCGGAAGGAATTTCAGCAGCGAAGGGCGCGCCGCGAGGAGGGCGTAGGGCGCAGCCAAACCCGCGCCCGCCGCCGTGAAGAAGAGAAGCACCTCTCCCGCCGGTCGGCTCAAGGCGTAGAACATCGCCGTGCTGAGAAACGGCGCGGTGCAAGGGGTCGCCAACACCGTCGCCAGCACGCCGTTGAAAAAGGCGCCTGCGCTCCCTTCGCGGGCGGCAAGCGTACCCGCCGCTTGGATCGCACCGCCGCCGGCGCCCATCTCGAACACGCCAAAAAAGCTGAGCGCCACCGCGGTGGTCACCAGCGCCATCGCAAGAAGGAACCGCGGTTCCTGGAACTGGAAGCCCCAGCCGATCTCGCGTCCCGCAGCCTGCAAACCGATGACGACGAGCGCAAGCGCCCAAAACGAAACGAGCACGCCGAGGACGAACCACGCGCCGAGACGTCGCGCGCCGTTCGTCCCGTCACCCTGACGGACGAACCCGAGGATCTTGATCGCGATCACGGGCAGCACGCACGGCATCACATTCAGGATCAGTCCGCCGAGGAAGGCGGCGCCGAGAAGGGAGAAAAATCCGGCGTTCGACGTCCGGCGTTCAGGAGAGACCGCGCCCCTTCCCTCCGCGCCGTTTTCTCGATCCGGCGCCCAATCGTCGGAAGGGACTTGGCGGCGGAAGCGATCGAGGAGCGCGCGCTCTTGCGGATCGCCCGCAACGCTCGTCGCTCCAACGCGCAGCGTTCGGGAAAGGGCCGCCGAACCCGGCACACAACTCTCCTTGCACTCCAGCCATTCCACCTTCGCGCGGAGAACGATCGTCCTTCCCATGGGCAACCCTTCGCGCGGCGCCGTGATCCGCGCGAGGAGGACCACCTCGTTTTCATAGCCGTAGGCGACCAGCCCCCCCTCCTTGAAGACCTTGGGCTTCGGCCACCGCAGCGGCGCCGCGACGAACCCTTTCGGGAGTTCCCACGAGACGCTCGTCGCGAGCCCCGAATCGCCGGGGTCTTTCCAGTAAGTATGCCCGCCGGGCTCCATCTCGAGGCGAATCCCGACATCGAACGAATCGCCCGGCGCAAGGGTCGCGAGATCGGCGACAAACGACGCCCGCGTATGCGACTCGGCGGACCTCGCGACGAACGTCGAGAGAGCCCACCCCGCGGCAGCGAGAAAAAGCATGCGACGCACGATCATGTCGTCAAGCTACCATCGCCGTTCGCCCCAGGCAACGAGGGGCATCCTGGAGGACCGCTCCGTCGGAGGGCGAGGCGCGGGCGGCGGTCCTTGCATTCATCTCGGCGCGCGGATAGAGGAATCGCATGCTCGATCTCAAGCATGCGCGGGAAAACTTCGATGCGGTCTCCGCGGCGCTCGCCCGGCGTTCGCCCGACGGCGGGCGGACCTGGCCGGGCGACGACCGCATCC
>JABWAM010000339.1 GCA_013360985.1 Verrucomicrobiia bacterium
AGAGGGGCGGTGACCGTGGCGCCGTTGCAATCGAAGGGCGCGACGATCGAGGTGAAGGAGGTGGTCGCCGAGGTTGCGCGGCGCGGGTTGGGGCTCCCCGTATTGATCCGCTTTCAAGATCTGCTCCGGCACCGCGTGGCCTCGGTCAACGAGGCCTTCGCGGCCGCCATCGCGGAGAACGAATATCGGGGAAAATACTATGGAGTCTATCCGATCAAGGTGAACCAGCTCCGCGAGGTCGTCGAAGAGGTCGTGGACGCCGGGAAACCGTATCATTACGGGATCGAGGTCGGCAGCAAGCCCGAGTTGTTCGCGGCGCTCGCAATTCACCAAGATCCGGAGAGCCTCATCATTTGCAACGGATATAAGGACCCCGAGTATATCCGCGCCGCGCTCCTGGGGCGCCGCCTCGAAAAGAAGATCATTCTCGTGGTCGAAAAGATCGAGGAGATGGACCTGATCGTGCGGATCGCGCGGGAGATGGAGACGCCGCCGATGCTCGGGGTGCGCGTTCGCCTGCTATCGAAGGGAGGCGGCAAGTGGGCCGAATCGGGCGGAGAGAACGCCAAGTTCGGCCTTTCGACGACCGATTTGCTCGGCGCGCTGGAAATTCTTCGGTGCGAGAAGATGGAGTCTTGCCTCAAGCTTCTCCATTTCCACATCGGCTCGCAGATACCGGATATCGCGGTGATCAAGCGGGCCGTTCGCGAAGCCGCGCGTTACTACGTGAAGCTCCACCAGATGGGCTGGGCCATCGAATACTTCGACGTCGGAGGAGGGCTTGGGGTGGACTACGACGGAAGCCGTTCCTCCTCCGACAGCTCGACGAACTATTCGCTCCAAGAATACACCGACGACGTCGTCTTCAACGTGATGGAGATCTGCGATGACGAGAAGGCGCCGCATCCGCATCTTGTGAGCGAGAGCGGCCGGGCGGTCGTCGCCCATCACTCCGTGCTGGCCGTCAATCTTTTTGGGGCGATCCAAAAGGACGAGACCCCGGAGCCCATCGTCGCGGAAAAGGGCGACCATCGGATCGTCCGCCAACTGGTCGAAGTGCGCGAAGGCCTGACCCGGCGCAACCGGCGCGAGTCGCTCCACGACGCGCAGGCGCTCAAGGAGGAGGGGCAAGCGATTTTCGATCTCGGATTGATGCCGCTGAGGTCCAAGGCGAAGGCGGAAAAACTTTTCTGGCAGATCGCGACGCAGGTCGTGGAGTTATTTCGCGGCGCGCGCGTCGTCCCCGAGGAAATTCGCGTCCTGGAGGCCCAGGTCTGCGACCAGTATCTGAGCAACTTTTCCGTGTTTCAATCGCTGCTGGATCACTGGGCGCTTGGGCAGCTCTTTCCGATCGTGCCGCTCCATCGGCTCGATGAGCGGCCGACCCGCAACGGGATCCTCGTCGACATCTCCTGCGATTCGGAAGGGAAGATCTCGAAATTCATCGATCTTCAGGGCGTTCGGGAGACCTTGCCGCTCCATGCCCCGAACGGGGCGCCGTACTATGTCGGGATCTTCATGGTGGGCGCTTACCAAGACATCATGGGGGATCTCCATAACCTTTTTGGCCGCGTCAACGAAGTGCACGTTTTCCTCGATCCCGACGAAGAGAGCGGTTGGTATATCGAGGAGGTGATCGAAGGCTCGACGATTGCGCAGGTTCTCGCGATGACGCAGTACGACTCCAATGAACTCGCTCGCAAGATGAAAGCCCAGGTGGATCAGGCGATCGAAGAGGACCGCCTCAAGCCGAACGAGGGGATGCGTTTGCTCGATGATTATGAGAAAGGGTTGAAGGGACAGACCTATCTCGCCTTTCCCCAGCCCGACCCGCCCGCGCCCGTTCCGCCGTCTCCGCTGCCCGCAGCCGACTTGGCCGCCGCGAAGAGCGAAGACCGGAAACCGAAGGAGGCGGAAGCCGGCGGGGCGAAGAAGTAGGCCGCGAGCCTTGTCGGGTTCCCGTCATCTCTAACCTCCGCGAGGGATTTCTCCGATGCCATGTTGATTCTCGGGGTTGATCCTTCGCTGCGTGGGACGGGATGGGGCGTGATCTCCGCCGAGGGAAGCTGTCTCGGCGGGGTAGCCTGGGGCGTGCTCCGCAATCCGCCGTCGCGTTCCGTGTCGGAATGCCTCGTGGAAATCCACCGCGGCCTCGCGGGGGTCATCGCGCTTCACCGTCCTCAGACCGCCGCGATCGAAGCCCTCTTCTACGCGCAAAACGCGCGCACCGCGCTCGTCATGGGGCAGGCCCGCGGCGCCGCGCTCGTTGCGGTCGGCGAGGCGGGTCTTGAGGTGGTCGAGTACGCGCCGAAACGGGTGAAGCAGGGGGTGGTTGGCGTCGGCGGCGCGGCGAAAGGGCAGGTCGGCTTCATGGTGCGCGCGCTCCTCGGTTTGGTCGAGACGCCGCCGCCGGACGCCGCCG
>JABWAM010000042.1 GCA_013360985.1 Verrucomicrobiia bacterium
AGCGGGCTCGGAAACGCACCCAGCGATCCCGCGAACGACCGGGTTTCGGTGCCTGCCGGTGGCGGGATGCGGATGGGCGCCCAGGGGCTCAACGGCATGAGCTTTCAACAGATGCCGCAGACCTTGCAGCGGGCGATCAGCCTTCAAATTCGCAATCAACTCCAAAGTGCCATCGGCAACTTCTGACCATGAGCTTTCTCTTTTCCTCTCCGGGCAAGATCCATGAAACCGCGCACGGCGTGGGAGGACGGCCGTTTCTTCCGTCGAATCCTGGAAAGAGGACGCTCGAGAAGATCCTCCGACAAGGGATCGCATCCCTCGGGCGTTCGGCGGCGAAGGGGATGGTCCTTCAGGCGCTTGGATGCGCCCTGATTTTTGGCGCGTCGAGCGCCGGCGCGTTCGACGCCTCCGTTAAGAGCGTGAAGGGGCGCGTGCAGGCGGCGGCGCCCGGCTCCAAGGAGTTTCGTCCGGTGCGCGAGGGCGAGAAGTTGTTCGTGGGCAGCACGGTGGTGTGCGGCGCCGGCGGCGAAGCGGTGATTCAGACAACGCCGGGCGCGGCCATTCACGTGCAGGAGAACGCGCGGTTTGTCCTTCAATTCAACGAATACGCCGAGGAAAAGGGAAAGATCGCGAGCCGCAAAACGGTGGTGGATCTTCAGGAGGGCACGCTCAGCGCGCTGATCTCGAAGAACGATCCGAAGACCACCCGTTTCGAGGTGCGCACGCCGCAGGGAGTGGCCGCCGCGCGCGGGACGTTCTTCGGGGTCACCGTGAAGGAGGGCGAGGCCTTCGTCGCCGTCAAAGAGGGCAAGGTCGGCGTTCAGCAGCCTGAGAAGGACCAGAAGCCGTCGAAGCCTGACGAACAGAAGCGCGCCGACAAGCAGGATCTCCACGCCGCGCGGTAGGCGGCGTTTCGCGTCGCCTGGAGGCGCGGGCTGAAGCCTGCGGCGAAGGATGCGCGATGGCGATGGGCGCCGGCGAAGGTCGCGGCAATCCACGCGCGGGAACTGGTCCTATTTCGATTTCATCACGAGGATTCCATCCCAGTCCGGAGGCGGGGGGGTGGCCGCGAGAATCCGGCATTCCTCGGTGTAGAGATCCGCGCAATAATCGCCTGGCCGCTCCTTCGCGCAGCGGGTGAAGGCTTCGCCCGCCTTCGCGAACTCGCGTTTCAGATAGGACGCGAAAGCCGCTTCGTAAGCGGCCACCCACGCGGGATCCCATCTTTCGGAAGGCGAGGCGCGGTCGTCGAGGACTTCAAAGACGCGGACCGGCTTCGCCTTGCCCTTAACCTGGATGAGGCCGAGGGTGCGGAGGAGGAAGCGATCGCCGAGGAGTGCGGCGACGGTCTCGCTGATCGCGAGGTCGGTGTGGAACTCTTTTGTGACGCCCTCGAGGCGCGAGCCGAGATTCACGGCGTCGCCGATGACCGTGAACTCCTTGCGTTGGGGAGCGCCGAGGTTGCCGACGACGACAGGGCCGTGGTTGAGGCCGATTCCGATGCGCAGTTCGAGGCGGCCTTGCGTCTTCCATGCCGCGTTCAGGCGGGCGAGTTCGGGACGCATGTCGAGCGCGGCGCGCACGGCGCGTCGGGCATTCTCCTCCTCAGGAAGGTCCACGACATCTCCCCAGACAGCCATGATCGCGTCGCCGATATATTTATGGAGGGTGCCCTCGTGACGGGTGACGCAATCCACCATGCGGGTGAAATACTCATTGAGCTGGGCGACAAGCGCCTCCTCGTTGGCCTGCTCGGTGATCGTGGTGAATCCGCGGATGTCGGAGAAGAGGACCGTCACCGGTTTGCGCACGCCGCCGAGCTTCACGTTCTCGGGATGACGGAGGAGTTGCTCCATGACCTTCGGAGCGATGTAGGAAGAGAAGACGGCGCGGATCTCCTGCTTCGAACGCTGTTCCTCGCGCCATCGCAGGAGCACCGCGCCCGCGTGGAGCAGCACGAAGGCGAGCGTCGGAGCGGTGACCGGCAGATCGAGGCTCCACCGCTCGAAGACCCCGAAGGCGAGCGCCGCGTAGACCAGGATGGCGAGCGCGGGGATCAGAACGCAGGTCGCGATGCGCGATCGTTCGAGCGAAAAGAGGGTGAACCAGGCGAAGAGGAGCCACGCCGGCAGCGTCCACGACCATGGAATCGCCTTCAGGTAGTCGTGGCGGAAGACGTTGTTGAGCGCGTTGAGGTGGATGTGGACGAGCGGACTTTTCGGATCGAGCGGACTCGGGCCCATGTCCGTAAGTCCCGTCGCGGTCTGGCCGACGATCAGGAGGTTCCCCTCGGGATTCGGATAGCGCCACGGCCAAGGATTGCCTTCGTTGAGTTTTCCAAGCGCGAGCGCGAGATCAAAGTAGCCGATCTGACGAAAACCCGCCGGCGCGCGGTAGTTGATGAGGAAGCTGCCTGAGGCGTCCACGGGGATCCGCTCGACGCCATGCGGCGTCGGCACGCGAATCTCCCGTCCAAGGATCACCTCGACGCGCTCGGGGGCGACCTTCCAATAGAGGAGGAGGGCCTGAAGGCTGAGGCTCGGATAGACGTCCTTGCCGATCCGGATGAGGAGCGGCGCCCGGCGCCGGATCCCGTCGGAAGAGGTCGGCTCCGAGTCCACGAAGCCGAAGCGGGCGGCGCGGCACAGTTCGGGAATGGGGAACAGCGCCCGCTCGGCGCCGTGGATCCGCGACAGATCGCCCTCGATGTTTCGCGGCGGAATCGGACGCGTGGGCCCGGGATCGGGCGGACGCGCAACGCCCTCGTTCGGTTCGCGGCATGCCCCGAGGAGGGCCGAGGGATGTTGGGCGAGTCCCCGGGCGAAGGCGGCGTCCGATTTCGGATCTTGAGGCTCGGGGAAGAGGAGGTCGAAGGCGAGCACCGAGGGGGGACGAAGGGTGAGAAGGAGGGCGAAATTGCCGTGTTCAACGCGGCTCCACGGCCAGCGTCCGAGGCGGGCGAGGGAATCCTCGTCTACGCCGACGAGGAGGAGACGTCCGTCGGCGGCGGGATCGCGCGGCGCGCGAAACTGGAAACGCCAGTCGCGAGTGAGGTTCTCCACGCGAGCGAGCGCGCCGCCCGCCTCGAGGAGGGCGAGGAGGATCGCGCCGGCGAGCGGAGCGAGGAGGGTATAAAGGCGCTGACGGTTCCGTTTCGGACGAGAGATCGCGGGGCCGTCCGGAGTCATGGCGCCCTTTTCGTAGCCCGCGGGCGGCGTTCGAGCAAGCGCAGCGACGGCGTTGGATGGAGCCACGCGTCAGAATTTCTCCGGAAATCCTCGAAGAATCCGTCGGAAATCGCGGGGTCCCGGGTCGTTCCGCTTATCGAGAATCTTGGAGTTGGAACCGGATGGGAATGTCCACGCGAGAAGCGACCTGGAGCGATCCGATCCTCGCCGGAGAGAAGCGCCATTTTCGAACGGCGGCAAGCGCGGCTTCATCAAGGCAGCGGATTCCCGCGCTTCGTTTGAGCGTCACCGACAGCGGCCGTCCCTCGGCGTTCACCTCCGCGGTGAGCAGCACGGTTCCCTCCTGACCGAGACGCCGCGCGCTTTCCGGATAAGCAGGGGGAGGATTTCGCAGATAATCGGGCTTCGCTTCGCTCATCGCGCCGCGCGCGGCGCGGATCGTGGTGGCATCCCGCCCAGGCGTTGGGGAGCTTCCGTCGCCTCGATGGAGCGGAGGAGCGGGCCGAACGGGCGGAGGAGATTCCGAAGGCCGCGGGCGTTCTTCGACAAATTGGGGAAGGTCCTCCGGAGTCGGCTCCGGCAATTCTTCCACCGGCTCCGGCAGTCGTTCTTCGACCGTCGTCGGCCGCGGATTGGGGACGAGCGGTGTCGGTGGCGCATCCATTCCAGCCGCGACCAGGTCCACCTCGATGCTGGAACGGCCGAACTCCATGCCGAACTGGGGCGGCTGCTTCAGAACGACTCCGACGGCAAAGAGCAGGGTCGCATGCAACCCGGCGGCGACCAGGAAAGCCTTAGAATACGAGGGCTGCAAGAGGCGGAGCAGCATGGGTCAGGAACGGGGAGAGCGAGGGAGGGTCTCGATGGCCACCTTCTTGATGCCGAGCTTGCGCGCCTCATCGAGAATCGCGACGACATCGCCAAAGTTCGCGCCGGCATCGCCGTTGATGAATACGCGCGGATCTGGGGATGCGGCTTTCAATTCGGCCAGACGCGCCGCCAGTTGATCGCGGCTCACCGGCTCTTTGTTGAAACGCATCTCGCCGTTTTCCGTGATCGTGACCGACGCGCTTTGGGCGCGCTCCTGGGGCGCGCCGGTCGAGGCGACCGGCAGATTGACGGGAATTCCGCGGTTTTTGATCATCGAGAAGGAGACCATTACGAAAGTCGCCAGGAGGAAGAAAATGATGTCAATCAGCGGAATAATCTCGATCCGCGCCTTCCGCGTCGCGCGTGGCGAAGGAATAATCATGGCGCGGGATGCCCCGAAGCCGCGGCATTGGTTTCCGTCGGCGTCCGCGAAGACGGCGCGCCCACGAGAAGCAGTTCCATTTGGGAGGCCGCATCTTCGAGTTCATGGCGGGCCTCCTCCAGGCGAGTGTTGAGATAATTGAAAGGAATCAGCGAGACGATGGCGATCGCCAGGCCGAACGCCGTGGCGATCAGGGCCTCCGCGATTCCTCCCGTGATGGCCACCGGCGCATCCAACTCAGCGCCCCCCAACAATCCGAAGGCGTGGATCATTCCCGTGACGGTTCCCAGGAGGCCGAGGAGCGGCGCCAGGGTGATGATGGTATCGAGGGCAGCCAGCCCTCGGCGAAACCGGTTGAGTTCCACGTTGGCGCGGCGGAGCAGCGCGTTGGAGAGCGATTTCTCGCGGTGCTCCAGGGCATACGCCAGCGTCCGGGCGACGAAATCGCGGCTGCGATGACCGACCTGGATCGCCTCGCGCGCATCTCCCTTTTCGAGGGCGGACAAGAGGCCCTCCACCGCTTCCGGCTCGCGTTTGCGCCGCTCGGACCAGATGAAGAGGAAGCGCTCGACCACAACGGTCAGCGCGACCAGAGAGGTCACGAGAAGGGGCCACATGATGGGCCCGCCCTTAAGGAAGATGCTGATCATGGAATGAAGGAGTCGTGAGATTTTTTGAAAAGCGGCGTTTCGTAAAAGGTCTTCCGGTCGCGATCCGGATTCGCCTTGCTCGCCCGACGGGCCGCCAGGGCCGCCAAAACAAGCCCGGAAAACACCAGGAGCAGCAGGGTCGCACCGGGTAGGACCGTCAAGGTCTTCCGAAAACCGAAGAAATTCAATTGATGCAGCCGCATCACCCACCAATGGAACCGCCGCAGACGATCCTGCTCTTCGAGCAGTTTTCCTGAATGCGCGTCCACGAAGAACTCCGGATCCCTCTTCCCGTCAAAGCACACCTTGTAAACGGAGGGATAAACCTTGCCGGAACGATGGACATACCTGTCGAGCAGAACGATCGAGCGAAGCGACGGGGCGCCTTCGGCATAGGCCCGGGCGATCTGCTCGGCGAGGAGGGGGGTGATCGGCGAGAGGGTCTTGCCCGTCCGCGCGTCGACAAGGAGGCTGGTTTCCCCATCGCGCCGTTTCCCGAGGATTTCGTAGACCATCATCCCGAGCTCGCCGTGCAGGGTGATTTTGGAGATCCGGCTTTCGGATCCCCATTGCTCGCGCGCAACGCGCAGAGCCTCGCGGAGAGGGAGGAGATCCTCGTCGAAAGACGGGAGAACGGCCGGATGCTTCCGCTGGAGATATCCTGGCTTCCAGTAGAGATGCGGGGCATAGGCCCACAGAATGCCCGTCGCCGCGGAGAGGATCAGAAATCCGGCGCTGACGATGCCCAGCCAGACATGAAATCGGCGCATCAGTAAACGTGGGAAAACGTCGCCCGATGGCGAATGGCTTCGTAGGCTTTTCCTCGCCATTCGCCGCGACGATTTTCCTTGTGGATGACCTCCACGACGTAGCGTCCGCTCCACGGCGTTGAGATCGTGACGCGCCCCTCGGAATCCGTCCGCAGTTCCCGCATCCAGGAGTTGGGCGCGTAAACGGCGACCTTGGCCCCCGGCAGGGGTTTGTCTCGGAAGAGCACTTGAAGGCGCTGGAGGGCGTTCGCCTCTGGAAGAATGTCGAGGGTCATTTTGGCGTGAGGCGCGGAGGCGCGATTGGCGACCGCCGCGCGGGCGTAGTAAACGGGCTTGACGATTCCGAGGGAGTGCTTCCTCCAGTCCTTGACCTCGCCTTCGAGATCTTGGACGAGGATCCAACCGTTGGCGGATTGGAAGCGCGCGAGGAAGTGGTCCTCCATCTTGGAGCATGAGAGCGGGCTTTCGGGTTGCTGCGCGCGATCGAGGAAGACCCGGCACGCCCCGCGTTCCTCGAGTTTCGCGCCGGCCTTTTCGCGCAGGCCTTCGGCGAACTCCCCGTAGTACACCTTTGCCTCGGTGGGCGTTTCGGATTCTATCCACAGGAAGTGCGCCTGAGCTGCGGAAAGGGCGCCCAGAAACAAGCCTAGCCATGGCGTGATCGCGCGCACGCTTCGGGAACGAACCAAATTCCAACGGGGAGTCGGCCTCATGGGGATCGGCTCAATGGAACTTGAGAGTGGTGGCGAGATAGAACACGCGCGTCGGCCCGGGATAGACGCCCTTCTGCTGCCCCGTTCGGCGTTGGGTTGCGTAGGTTTCATCGAACAGATTGTTGATCCCGGCGCTGATCGTCAGAAGCTCCGTCACTTGCCAGCGGAATTTCAGGTCGAACACCGTGTAGGCATCGAGTTCTCCGACGGTGGCAATGTTGTTTTCCGGAACGGTATTGGCGTTGTCGGAAAAGCGTTTGCCGACGTAGCGTCCCTGGAAACCGACGTTCAACTGGTTCCGATAGTCGTACAGGAGGCCGAAGGTGTAGGTGTCGTTCGCCACATATGGCAGGGTGCGATCCTGAAACGCGCCGTTGGCAAAGACGGATTCGATCAGGCTCGCTCCGGCTTGAAGGAAAATCTCGTGATCCGGCGTCTGATGCGGATTGTCTTCGAGAATCGTTTGGGAGAGGCCGACGAGCCCGATCTGGGCGACGCCTTCGAAACCGTAACTCTCGGTATCGTAGTTTGCGGCTGCTCCGCCGGAGACCACCACCTGATCCGAAAACTCGGTGTAATAGCCGCCCACATCGGCCTGCAGCCAGGCATAGGGCTCGGCGCGAATACCGCCCTCGTAGGTCCACGCGGTCGAAGGCTTCAGGTCGAGGCTCGAGGCCCCGATGGCGGGATTGAAGGAGTCCCCGAAGGTCGGAGGACGAAAGGCCCGCGACACGTTCAGGTAGGCCAAGGTCTTCGGCGCCAGACGATAAGACGCGCCGAGGCCGGGGATCCAGACGTCGTAATCCTTGGATTGCTCGGCCGTGCCCGCAAAGACGTCCGTTCGGGATTGCGCGATGTATTCATAGCGCCCTCCGGGGGTGAGGCTCAGTTCCGGCGTGAGCTTGAATTCGTTTTCGACATAGGCCGCCGCGACGAAGGAGTCCAACTGGTCTTCCGCGGTGCGAACGGCGTTGTCGTTCCGCGCGGCGCCGGTCCTTCCGGTGAAGCTTCGGCGGTTCACGTCGTCGTGATAAAACCGGCTTCCGATCCTCAATTGGTGATCGGTCATGCCGGCGGCGTCGTAGGTCAGCGTGTGCTTGGGTTCGAAGCCGACCGTCTCGAAATTGCGCAGGAACTGCCCGTTGCTGTTCGCGAGAGCCATGTTCGGCGTCGTGTTGCTCACAAAGTTTTGGAGATACCAATCGCGCTGGTAAGAGTAGGCGTAGAACAGGAGGTCGAGCGCCTGTTGATCGGTGAGTTGATGATGGGTTCGCACGTCGCCCTCGATGCGTTCCCCGAAGAACACGTCGTTCGGTTTGCTGCTGATGGTTCGGTTCGAGCGGAATTGAGAGGGCAGCAGGCCGCCCGGGGTCTCCGATCGCTCGTCATCGTAGTGAAAGTGGATTTGAACGGAATGATCCTCGTTCGGGCGATAGATGAGTTTGGTGTCCACATCGTCGATGCTGTAGCCGAGGCTGTTCCTGAATCCGTCTCCTCCCTTGTGCATATACTCGACGGCGTAAGAGAGTTTGCCTTCGGTGCCGCTGACGGCCATGTTGCCGAGATAGTCGCCATAGGTGTCGAAGCGGCTGTCGAGGATCAGTTCCCATGGATACGCGGACGGCGCGCGGGAGATGAGGTTGATGACGCCCCCCACTGTGTTCGGGCCGAAAAGGATGGAGGAGCCGCCCTTGAACACCTCGATCGCCGCAACCCGTTCGGCCGGTACGCCGTAATACGCGGCCTGTTCGGAGTACATGGAGGGCTGGGTCGGCACGCCGTCATGCAGCATCTGGACATATTCGCTGCGGATCGGATTCAATCCGCGCAGGCTGACATCGGGCTTCGTGCCGCGCCCGTCCTCGTCCACGTAAGCGGCGCCGGGGATCCTGGCGAGGACTTCGCCAAGGTTGTTCGCCTTCTGGATGGCGAGATCCCTCGGGGACATGGTGGCGACGGAACCGGGATAGTTTTCGCGGACGCGCGCGATCCGGGCGGCTGTGGGATCCGCCTCCTTGTCTCCCCGGACCACGACTTCCGGGAGAGTGGTGGTGTTCGTGACTCCCGGTGAAACGGATGCGGCCGCCGCTTTTTCAGCCCGGCTGGGAGCGGCGGACATCAGGAGGAGGACCGCAGCGGCGAAGCGAAGGCCGCCCGCGACGGCGTTGAGAACGGCGAGCCTCGGACACCGCGATCGCGGGATGCGGACGACCGGGGCGAGGCGCGCGGCGTGCGCCTCCAAGGATTGAGAGGACGGTCGGAACGGGAGAACGGCTTTTTTCATGCGGAGAGAATGACCCATTTCCGAAAGTCCCGCTTTCGATGCGTTGCGAATTATTGTCGGACGGTTGCGCTCTTCGCGCGCCGATCAACGACGGCTTGCTTCCGCTCCCGCCGGGAAAGCAGAATGCCTTCTTCCGTCCTCGGACGGATTTCTCTCATGAAGATTACTCCCCATGGCGCCGCGGGCGGCGAGGTCACGGGATCCTCCTATCTCGTCGAAACCGATCGCGCGCGCGTCCTCGTGGACTGCGGCCTCTTTCAGGGCGGCAAAGACGCCGACGCGCGGAATCGGACGCCTCACGGGGGAGAAACCGGACGCCTTGACGCGGCGCTCCTCACGCATGCCCATCTCGACCACTCGGGGCGACTCCCCCTCCTGGCGCCCTTGGGATTCCGCGGACCGGTGTGGGCGACGCCGGCCACGATCGAGATGACGAGCCTCATCCTGCACGACGCGGCCAAGATCCAAATCGGCGATCTCGAAAAGCACAACCGCCACCGCGCGCGCGAGGGCAAACCCCCGCTCGAGCCGCTCTATCGCCCGCAGGATGTCGAGCGCATCCTCTCGCATCTGCGCCCCGCGCCGTATCACGAATCGGTCGAAGTCGCGCCGGGAATCTCCGCGGAATTCGTCGAGGCGGGCCACATGCTCGGCTCGACGAGCATCCGTCTCACCTGCCGCGACGGCGGGCGAACGCGCGCCGTGGTTTTTTCGGGCGATCTCGGGCCGCGCACCGCGCCGATCCTGCGGGACTTCGAGCCGTTTCGCGCGGCGGAGCTCGTTTTTCTCGAATCCACGTACGGCGACCGCGACCATCGTCCCTTCCTCGAAACCGTGGAACAATTCCTCGCGATCTTGAGGCAGGCCGTCGAAGAGAAGGCGAAGATCTTGGCGCCGACCTTCGCCGTCGGGCGGGCGCAGGTCTTGACCTTGATCCTCGCGCGCGCCTTTCGCGAGGGGGCGCTCGCGCCGTTCCCCGTGTTTCTCGACAGCCCGATGGCCATCGAAGCGAGCCGGATCTACGCGCGGCATGTCGAGCTGTTCGACGATGAGATGCTCAAGTTTCTCAAGTCCGGTTCGGTCGAACGCGATCTCGCCACGCTTAAGCTCTCCGCTTCCGCCGCGGAATCGAAGGCGATCAACGATGTCGCCGGCCCCTGTTTCATCATGGCGGGCGCGGGGATGTGCACCGGCGGACGCATCCTCCACCATCTGCGCCACAACCTCGGCAAGCCCGAGAATCACGTGGTGATCGTCGGCCATCAATCGCGCGAGTCGCTCGGTCGCCGTCTGGTCGAAGGGGAAAAGGCGGTCAACATCTTCGGCGAAAAGATCGCCGTGCGCGCGCAAATCCATACCCTCGGCGGTTTCAGCGCCCACGCGGGGCAGAGCGATCTGCTGGCGTGGTTCGAGAAGCTGGCGCCGTCGAACCCGCGCGTGGCCCTGACGCATGGGGAAAACGGGCCGCGTCAGGCCCTGGCCGCGCGCATCCGCGCGCGGTTCGCGCTCGACGCGGCGCTGCCGGAGGTCGGCGAAACCCTCGAGGCCTGACGATGAAGGATCTACGCGCCCTGACCAATGCCCACCAGGACGTCCGCCTCGTGAGCCTCCGCGCATGGAAAGGCGCGGACGCCATCGCGCGGCGCGATGAGGCCGGGCCTTACGTGATCGGCCAGGAGGGATACGATCCGGACGATCCCACGCTGACGCCCGGGGAGTTTCTCCTGGGCAAATCCGGAGCCTGGATTCGCGTATCGGATTTTTTCCGGCTTCCGGCCGAGGAACGGCGAAAGGAGTTTGTTTTCGGCGCCGCCGCGGAGGTCATCCAAATGATGATGAGCCTGCCCGCAAGGCCGCGCGTGCTGCGCGCCGTCTCGACAGCGGCGGCGGCGGAAGAGGACGAAGATCTGCGCGCGACGATGGGCGAGATCGGTCGTGGAACGCCGCTCGAAGGAGTTTGAGGCGTGAACTTCGCCTCGGAGACCGCGCGCGGAGCGATCTTTCGCCTTGGGAACGCGAAAGATCCGGGTTAACCTCCCGGTCTTGCGTCATGGCTCACGGGGACCCCATTCACCCGTCCGCGCCCGAGGGCGGCGCCGCCGCCGTCGCGCGCGTGGACCTGCACGTGCATTCGCGCTACTCCGATCGTCCGTCGGAATGGATCCTCCGGCGCGTCGGCGCACCGGAGTGTTATACCGAACCTGAGATGATTTGGGATCGCGCGCGCGCGGCAGGGATGCGTTTCGTCGCGATCACCGATCACAACGAGATCAAGGGCGCGCTCGAGCTTCAGGCGCGCCATCCGGGGGAAGTCATCCTCGGCGAAGAGATCACAACCTATTTCCCCGAGAACGGCTGCAAGATGCATATCCTGGCTTGGGGGCTCACCGAGGCGCTCCATCAGGAGCTCCAGGGCGCCCGCGGCGACATCGTCGAGTTGGCGGCCTGGCTTCGGGCGAAAGGGGTGCTCCACGCCGTGGCGCACCCTTTTTACCAGAACAACGCGCGCCTCACGCTCGACCAGTTCGAGAAGCTCATCCTGCTCTTCAAGCATTTCGAGGGGCTCAACGGCGCCCGCGATCCATTGATCAGCGCGCTCGCGGTGGAAATCCTCCGCGCGTTGACTCCGGAAACGCTCGCGCATCTCGCGGACCGCCACGGGATCGTCCCGGCGTTCGGCGAGCCGCATGTGAAGTTTCTCACGGGCGGCTCGGACGATCACTCCAGCGTGTTCATTGCGCGCGCGTGGACGGAGACTCCCGCGGCCGCCGATCCCGCGGAGTTCCTCGCGCACGTCCGGGCCGGCCGCTGTGCGTTCGGCGGGCGCGCCGGGTCGCCGCTCACGCTGTCGCACGGCGTCTACAACATCGCGTACCTGTACTACTCCGACAAACTGAAGCGCGGGTCGCGCGGCGGGCATGAGCTGATGGTCAAGGTCTTCGAGAACTTCGTGGCGGGGCGGGATCCCGCCCGCTTCTCGTTCGGCGCGCGGGTGCGTTACGCGGCGCGCAAACTCGTCCGCCGGCGGCGGAGCGCGCGCGAGCGCGACCTCTCGCTCAGCGCGCAGATCGCAAGTCTCTTCCGCGACGACGGTTTTCGGCGGGGGCTCGACGGCGACCTTGCGAAATCCGAGGAAGCCGAAGTGCGGTCGTTCCGCATCGCGAGCCGGATCGTAAACCGCCTCAGCTACACCTTCCTCCGCCGCGTGATCGAGAAGGCTGCCGAGGGAAATATCGTGGACTGTCTCCAAGCGGTCAGCGCCCTCGGGCCGATCGCGCTCGGCGCGGCGCCCTACTTCGTCGCGTTCAAGCATCACTCGAAGAACCGCGCCCTGATGGCCGAGGCGGGCCGCCGCTTCCTGGGGCGCGAACCCGAGGAGCTCGCGCGGCGGCGGCGCGCGTGGTTCACCGACACGCTGCAGGACGTGAACGGCGTGTCGCATACCATCGAGCAGATCTGCCGGGTGGCGACTCACGTCGGCGCCGACATCGAGGTGATCGTCTCGAAGTCGCGCCTCGCGCCGACCGATTTCCCGCTGCAGAACTTCCCTCCGATGGGCGAGTTTCCTCTCAAGGAATACGCGGGCCTGGAGATCGCCTTCCCGCCGCTGCTCGACATCCTGGAGCACTGCTGGCGCCGGGGATTTTCCGAAATCGTGGCGAGCACGCCGGGGCCGGTCGGCCTCGCCGGCGTTCTCGCCGGAAAACTCCTCGGCCTGCGCACCGCCGGCATCTATCACACCGATTTCCCGCAGTACGTCCGCGTCTTGACCGAGGACGAGGCGATGGGCGCGTTGACGGGGAAATACATGGAATGGTTCTACGGCCTCGTGGACACCGTGTTCGTGCCGAGCGAGGCGTATCGGCTGCTCCTCCTCGACCGGGGGTTGCCCGCCGAAAAACTCCGCCTCATGCCGCGCGGTATTGATTGCGCCGGGTTTTCTCCCGAGAAGCGCGATCCGCGCTTCTGGGAGATGTTCGGCGCGAACGGCGGCGTGCGCTTCCTCTACGTCGGCCGCGTCTCGAAGGAGAAAAACCTCGCGGTGCTCGCCGAGGCGTGGGCGCGCCTCCGCGCGGAATTCCCCGCCGCGACGCTCGCGCTCGTCGGCGACGGCCCATGGCTCGCCGAGATGCGCCGCCGTCTCGCGGGGCAAGGGGCGATCTTCACCGGTTTTCTCTCGGGCGAAGCGCTCGCGCGCGCCTACGCCTCCTCGGACGCCTTCGTCTTCCCGAGCACCACCGACACCTTCGGCAACGTCGTCCTCGAAGCCCAGGCCTCCGGCCTCCCGGCGATCGTCACGGATGTCGGCGGCCCGCGCGAGCTGGTGCGCGACGGCGAGACGGGCCTCGTCGTTCCGGGACAGGACGCCGCCGCCTTGCACGCCGCGATGCG
>JABWAM010000043.1 GCA_013360985.1 Verrucomicrobiia bacterium
TGAATTTTGACTCGATCGGCATGGTTTTGAACCTCTCAAGAGAAGCTAAAATCACGAGCTTTCATGGTGTAAAAACGACGTTTTTCAGAGGGAATTTGCATTCCATGTCCATCCATGATTGGCGCGGCAGACCATGAAGCATTGAGGTTTATAACACGCGTTTTCGCGTTTTTGCCTTGCCTCATCCAAACCCTCTTCCCCTATGAAACCCACAGGAAACCGGGGAGAGCCGTTTTTCATGGAACCCAAGAGTTTCTCGGGAAGACGCAAACTATCGCAAAGACAAAAATGATCTATCGTTTCGGTGCTCAATGGTTTGAAGCTCCCGAAACATTTGTGACCACTGGAAAGTGTGAAAAGGAGATCATTGGCCCGCGTGAGCAACCGATTCTTTGGGAGCAGCTTCAGCAACTGCGACGTGCCAATGAGAACAGGAGCATGAACACTCCATAATTCTTTACGATGACCCACGTCGAAAAAAAGGTTCGGTTCAATCAACATCCCATGGCCGCGCAAATGAGACCCGCGTTTCAACTTCTGACTCTCCCAGGAATGCTGCGGGTTCACGGGTGGATGGATGAGGGGTTGAGATCGAGGCCGCCGCAAGCAAAGGAGATGAGGGTTTTGAGGTGTTCGACGTTGGCGATGCCTCGGGATCGCTTCTTGACCAGGGCAATTTTGGCGTTGATGGCCTCCAGGGCGGCAGTGCAGGAGATGGCGATCGAAGGTGAGGATGTTGTCCAGATGGCGTTCGAACATGTCGGCGACCTTCATCTGGCAGGTGTCCAGATGTCGCCGCCGCCGATCCCGATGATCGTCGAGCGGCATCCGCTTCCCACACTCGAGGCGCACAAACCGACTCCCTTCCCGAGAGCGCACCGCCCACGCCCCTCCTTCTCCGCGGTCTTCAGGTTCACCGCGTCAACCATCCACGGACTCTTCCGCCCAAGAATGCCTTCGTCGAGTTCTTTGCTCGTCATCACCCCGCAACCATGCCATCTTCAGCCTCGGTTCGCCCACACAGAACCGGGGAGAGCCAGATGTTAAAAGGCGTGTCGCTTCTTTCTTTTGTCTCAGCCACCCGGAATCCTTTGTTGTGGATTCCTGTTCGGATGGATGAGGGCGGAGAGGACTTGTGATGATGCCGGCTGATCCAATGAAACAAACCGCGACAAGGTGGATAATTCGTGTCCCAAAGAATTGGAATTCACAGGATCGCACCATGCTCTTGCGCCTCGGCGCGGTCTTCAACGCCCTCAACACCGCCCAGAAAGTCGCCGTGCGATTCCCCAACACGGACTCGGAAAACGACACGGCCGACCTGTCCAATGTCCTGTTTTGGACCATGGCACTTGTCAAGGAGGCGGAGAAGACCGTCCGACAATATGAGTCGGCCCTCGCTCCTTTGCGAGCGTCCCGCGCCGAAGTGCAGGAAGTTTGGGATGCTGTCTTCACGAACCCTCCCTCGTGGCTGATGGATGCGTTGAAGCGCATTCGGGACCAGGTCGCTTTTCATTGGGATGCGGAAGCCTTTGAGAAGATTAACCTCCAACTATCGTTCGACTCCGTGTTCGTCGAAGGCACGGGCGAAGCGGATGGACGAGTCTATTACCCTCTTTCCAACGCGCTTCTTTTGGACCATGCCTTTGGGTACTCGGAACATGACCGAGCCGAGATCACGCGGCGCATCGTGGAGATGACCCAATACATGGGCAAGGTGCGTGCTCTCATCCAGATGATCATTTCCCGGAAGCTGCTGGAACTCGGATGCGTAAAGGAATCGGTCCGTGCCAACGCCGTGGAAGAGGAGCCCCCCCTCGAGCAAAGCAATTCACCGGAGCAGCATACCATGAGCAACGCCTTTCCCATTCCCATCCCGGATCGTCTGCCCTTCCGCATCACGCCATGCCCCATCGTGGAGGCAATCTTCGAAGCCCGGTTTATCAGCCCTGAGCCATGGGCCACCATGCCCGGCCTGCTTTTCGCCAAAATCCGGGATAGATACCGGGAGCAGAAGGCTTTGCCGTTGGCTCAACTGCCCGAGGAGATCCGGCGGCAACAACCCGGTTTGCTTCGCCTGCCTTTGCTCCAGTTCCTGGGCAGAGACTTCCTCATTCAGCTTGGCCCGCGCGTCGTCAGCCTCGTCACCAAACCCAACGCCTACCCGGGCTGGTCAGCCGTTCAGAGGGAACTGAAATGGCTGCAGGAACAGCTGAAGGCGGCCGGGTTCATCGGCGAGACCGAACGCTTGAGCGCCCGCTACATCGATTTTTTCAGCGGAGACGTCTTTCCGTCACTCCGGCTCGGTCTCAACATTGACAGCCAGCCGTTGCGAGGCATGCAAACGGACCTGACTACCGTGCTGCGGCGCGGGGCCCTCACGATCCGGCTGGCCGTGACCAACGGCGCCATTGTCACGACCAAGGAAGGACCGAAGACGGGCAGCGTCCTCGACGTGGACGCATGGTTTGGGCCGACCGGGGTGGACTTGTTTGGAAACGGGCTCGCGCGTTTTGCCGAGGCGCACCAAGCCATCAAGGGACTGTTCTTTGGCTTGATCATGCCCGAATTGCTCGCTAGGTTGCAACCGCAGTACGAATGAACGCCCTGTTGCTCCAAGGTCAGTCCCAAGCCTACACCTTGCTGGAAGAACTCCAGGAGCCGCCCGAGGTGTCGGCGGTGCGCCGGGCAGAGCCGGATGAGATCGCGAGAGAGGAACTGCTGCTCCGTAAACTTGGCCCCAAGGGATGGGGGCGCGTGCATCACTTCCGGAACTACTACGCGTCCGGCTGGGGAGAAAACGGCCACGCGCTCTCGCCCAAGGCATTGGATGCCTTCTTTCGATTTGTGGAGGTTGTGGAATTTCCGGCCGATAAGGCCAGCCCCAGCGTTTTCCTTACCGACCGTGGTGGCATTGAGCTTTGCTGGGAGAACCGCGCGGGCGAATCGGTTCAGGTGGAATTCACGGCCTCGGGCGTCGAGTGCTACCAAGCGGCGTCCGACCGGGAAGGCCTCGCGGCATTCGAGGATTTGGAACAGTTGTCCCGCCAACTCTCCTCATAATCATGCCGCTCGCGTCAGGCGAAGACGTCGTTCGTGCCGTTTGTACTGACAAATGGGATGGCGAACGTTTGTCGCCAAGCCTTTTCGTGGGACAGAACATCTCCGTCAGCCGGCTCGCGATCACCCCCCTGGCCGACCACTGGGATTTGTTTCGGCAGTACGTTGAGGATCCGCCGGAACGCCGCTTGGAATTGATCGCTCAAATCCAGGTGGGGCGCTTGCAGAGCATCGGAAAGGCGCGGAATCCTCCCGTCGCTTTGACCGTGGAGGCAAGGCCGGAGGAGTGGAATCCAGCCCATGCCGAGATTCCTCAGAGGATCACACGTGGTCTCGCGAACAAGATTCTCCCGGCACTCCAACGCCATTTCCTTCCTCCTCATCATCGCCAAGCCTAAACTCTTGTCCGAGGACATGGAGACTGGGCTCAAAAGAAAGGGTAAACGGGGCCTTGGTGTACGATCTACGACTGCTGAACGGCTATTGCATCAGTCTCCCGTTGCATCGGAAACACGGGAGACTGATGCAATGCAACCGAAGGAATAAGGGTGCCTACCCACGACATCATCGATAATCGGACGGAGAAGCTGGTTGACCACCTCAATCAGATCCTCGGGACGAGCGAGCGCGGGCGCTTCGCCGTGGGCTATCTGTTCCTGTCGGGGCTCACGCGCGTGGCCAAGCGGCTCCTCAACATGAAGGAGATCCGTCTGCTCATCGGCAATACGTCGAGCCGCGAAACCATCGAGATGCTGGCGGAGGGCTACCGACGGCTGGACCTCGCCGCGGAGGAACTCGAGAAGCAGGCCTACCCGAAGCGCGCCGACGCCGGAATGATGGCGGAGGCCACCGCCGGGAACCTGCGGAACGCGGTCGAGATGATGGACCAGACCGACGAGGCGCAGGAACTGATCGCCGGGTTGATTCGATTGATCGAGGAGAAGCGGCTGAAGGTCCGCGTCTTCACCAAGGGACGGCTCCACGCGAAGGCGTACATCTGCGACTACGGCGAAATATTCGATCCGATGGGGAAGAAGGTCGCGCGCCACGAGAAGGGGATTGCGGTGGTGGGTTCGTCCAACCTCACGCTGGCAGGCCTCACGCACAACACCGAGTTGAACGTCCTGGTGCAGGGCAACCAGAACCATGCGGAGCTGGTTCGGTGGTTCGATGACCTCTGGAAGGACGCTCAGGAGTTTGACGCGTCGCTGATGCAGGAGCTCAAGGAATCGTGGGCCGCGGCCCAGGTGCGCCCCTACGACATCTACATGAAGACCCTCTACGCCCTCGTGCGGGACCGTCTGGAGGGCGATGACGAGCAGGAACTGCTCTGGGACGACGAGATTTTCCGCAAGCTCGCGAGCTTCCAGAAGGTGGCGGTCCGGCAGGCCGTCCAGATGGTCCGGGATTACGGCGGCGCGTTTGTCGCGGACGTGGTCGGGCTGGGCAAGAGCTACATCGGCGCGGCCATCGTGAAGCACTTCGAACGCACGGACCATGCGCGGCCAGTCGTGATCTGCCCGGCTCCATTGGTGGAGATGTGGGAACGGTACAACGAAGTGTACGAGTTGAATGCACGGGTGCTCTCCATGGGGATGCTGCGGGAGGAAGAGGAGAACGGAGTCGCCCGTCTGCTGAAGGATTTCCATTTCAAGGATCGCGATTTCGTCCTCGTGGACGAGAGCCACAACCTGCGGCACCCGGACACGCAGCGCTACAAGGTCGTCCAGACGTTCCTCTCGACGGGGAGGCGTTGCTGCTTTCTGACCGCGACCCCCCGGAACAAGAGCGCGTGGGACGTTTTCCACCAGGTCAAGCTATTCCACCAGGAGGATCGCACAGACCTGCCGGTGGACCCGCCCAACTTGAAGGAATACTTCAAGTTGATCGAGAGGGGAGAACGCAAGCTCCCCGACCTGCTGGCGAACATCCTCGTGCGACGGACCCGCAACCACATCCTGCGCTGGTACGGATTCGATGCGGAAACCCATGAACCGGTGGATCCCGGCCGATTCCTGGAGTACTCGCAGGGGAAGCGGAAGGCCTACGTGCTGGTCGGTGGGAAGCATCAGTTCTTCCCAAAACGCGAGCTCGAAACGATCGAGTACAGCATCGAAGACACCTACCAGGGGCTTTACCAGGAACTGCGCGGCCATCTCGGGAAACCGCGGAAGGGGCGGCTGGTGAAAGCGCCGCCGGAGGAGTTGACCTACGCGCGCTACGGGCTCTGGCATTACGTGCGTCCCGAGAAGCAAAAGAAGGAGCCCTACGCCAACCTCCAGCGGGCGGGGGCCAACCTGCGCGGTTTGATGCGGGTTCTCCTCTTCAAGCGGTTTGAATCCAGCGTTTACGCGTTTCGCGAGACCGTGCGCCGCTTGTTGAAAATGCACGAGACCTTCGTGGTTTCGTTGGAGAAAGGAGTAGTTCCGGCGGGGGAAGACGCACAACGGATTCTCTACGAGAGTGATCGTTTCGAGGAGGGCGTCCTCGTGGACGTCTTGCGGGCGGTGTCGCAGCGTTATGACGCCGTGGATTTCGACGTGGTCACGCTCCGGAACCACGTTCAGCACGATATCGATCTGCTCCGGAGGATCCTGAAACTGGTCTCCCCCATTACGCCGGAGAAGGACGCCAAGCTCCAAACGCTCAAGAAGCGATTGGAGGCCAAACCGTTGAAGGGCGCCAAGCGGTTGATCTTCACGCAGTATGCGGATACCGCGAGATACCTTTCCACAAACCTCAATCCGAACGGAACGCATCCTGAGATTGAAGTTATTTTCAGCAGCGACAAAAGCAAGGAGCGTGTGGTGGGACGTTTCGCTCCCAAGGCCAACCCTGAATACCGGTTCGCCAAGAACGAAGTCGAACTGATGACGGTGATTGCCACCGATGTTTTGGCGGAAGGTTTAAATCTTCAGGACTGCGATCACATCATCAACTACGACTTGCATTGGAATCCGGTTCGGTTGATTCAGCGCTTTGGTCGTATTGACCGCATCGGGTCCGACCACGAGAGGATCTTCGGCTACAACTTTCTTCCAGAGTTGGGCATCGAGAAAAATCTCGATCTCAGGAAGAAACTGAAACGACGAATCCAAGAGATTCACGACACGATCGGTGAGGATTCCGAGATTCTCGATCGGACGGAGCGTCTCAATCCAGACGCAATGTATGCGATCTACGAGACACGAGGCGGAGGGCCGGTACAGATGGACCTGTGGGGCGGCGTCGAGGATGACGAGTTCCTTGACCTGAATGAGGCCGAGGAGATCCTTCGCCAGCTACGAAAGGACAATCCAACCGAGTTCGACCGGATCGCCAATCTTCGGGACGGAATTCGGACGGCTCGATCCTCCCTCAAGCGCGGCCTCTTCGTCTTCTGCCAGGCAGGTCGATTCCAACAGCTGTTCCTTCTTGATGAGAAGAGTCAGATCCTTTCCCGGGATATTCCAAAGGTGGTCGGCGCGGTGAAGTGCGCCCCGGAAGCGAAGTCCGTCCCGTTGCCCGAAGGCCACAACCAGGCCGTCATGGCAGTTCAGAGATGGTTTGCCGCGGAAGTGCGGCATCGCGAGGCTGAGCGGGCCTATGGCTCTCACCTGACGCATGGTCAACTCTATGTCCTGCGCGAACTTCGAATCCTGTTCGAATCCACCCAGGAAGAGGACACCAAGCGGAATGTCAACGTGTTGGAGAAGGTGATCCGAGGACCGTTGACGGAGGCGGTCAAGCGAGAGTTGAACCAGTTGCGACGCAACAGTGTAACGGGAGAGAGCCTTCTCAGGAATCTGATTCAAATCTACGACCGTCACGATCTCAAAGATCTGTCGGCGCGTCGAATTTCGCAGATGCAAGATCGCCCGATTCCACGCATCATTTGTAGCGAAGCCTTTGTTTGAGCTTCGCACAGTCCCAGGCCAGCAGCCTGTAGGACTTTGGCCAACGGCCAAAAGCCTCCGGGCTGCTAGGACATTCCGTCCTCGCCCTACTCATCCGCGGCGCTCGCTTGAGGAAAATCCCCCCGGTCGCGAAGCGAGGGAGGGCGCCTTGGGAAAGCGCCGCCGCCGCGCGGTCGGCGGCGGGAGATCAACGTTTCGGGTTTTCTCTTGGCCTTTGGAAACGGATTTGGCTAGATGGCGGGGCGTCTTCCGCGCCGTGTCGCCGCATGCGTTCTTCGCGAGCAACCTGGTGGAGAGGTCGCCCCGAGCGGGGCGGCGCCCGCCTCGACGCGACGACGGGCAGCGGAGAGGCGACCTTTCGATGAAGAGCACCGTTCAGCTTTACGACACCACCCTCCGCGACGGCACGCAGGCCGAAGGGGTGAACTTTTCGCTCCAGGACAAACTCCGGATTGTCGAGAAACTCGATGCGTTTGGCATCCCATACATTGAAGGGGGCTTTCCGGGGTCGAACGACAAAGACATCGCCTTTTTTCGCGCCGCGCGAAGGCTTCGGTTGAAGCGCGCGCGGCTCGCGGCGTTCGGCGCCACGCGCCGGCCGCATTCCTCGGCGGCAAAAGATCCTCAGGTGCGCACGCTTCTCTCGAGCGAGATGCCGGTGCTGACGATCGTTGGGAAATCCTGGTTGTTCCAAGTCCGGGAGGTCCTTCGGACGACGCCCGAGGAGAATCTCGCGATGATCGCCGACACCGTGCGTTTTTTGAAACGCCGCGGGCGCGAGGTAATGTATGACGCCGAACATTTCTTCGACGGGTACAAATCCGATACCGGCTACGCCTTGCGCACGATCGCCGCGGCCGCGGAGGCGGGCGCGGACTGGATCGTTCTCTGCGACACCAACGGCGGATCGCTCCCGCGCGAGGTAGGCGAGATCGCGCGCGCCGTGCATTCGGTTTTGCCCGTCAAGATCGGGATCCACACGCACAACGATGGCGGGTTCGGCGTCGCCAACGCCCTCGCCGCGGTCGAGGCGGGCGCTTCGCAGGTGCAGGGGACGATCAACGGCTACGGAGAACGCACGGGCAACTGCTATCTCGTGACGGTGAGCCCCAATCTGCAGCTCAAAATGGGGAGAAAAGTTGTCCCGGAGGCCTCGCTGCGGCGGCTGCGTCAGTTGTCGCATTTTGTGGATGATTTGGCGAACCTGCGCCCCGATCGGCGGGCGCCCTTCGTCGGCGACAGCGCCTTCGCGCACAAGGGGGGGCAGCACGTGAACGCAGTGGCGAAATGCATCTCGACGTACGAACATATCGCGCCGGAATTGGTGGGCAACCGCCGACGGGTCCTCGTGGGCGAACTCTCCGGCCGCAGCGCGGTCCTCATGAAGGCGCGCGAACTGGGAATGGATCTCGCCGCGGATTCTCCCGAGGTGAAGGAAATTCTCGCGCAGGTGAAACGGCTCGAGCATCAGGGCTTCGAGTTCGAGGCTGCGGACGCTTCATTCTATCTCTTGGTCCGCCGCGCGCTCCATCGGCGCGAGCCGCCGTTTCGATTGGTCGAGTACCATGTTTCGATGCGTCGCGCGGAGGGGCGCGAGACGGGCGTCGCGGAGGCTACGCTCAAATTGGCGGTCAAGGGCGCGGTCGTCCATACGGTCGCGGAAGGCGATGGACCGGTGAACGCGCTCGACGGCGCCCTTCGCAAGGCGCTCCTGCCGCATTTCCCCGGGATCGGGCGGATGCGGCTGACGGACTACAAAGTGCGCATCCTCGATTCGCGAAGCGGAACCGCGGCGCGCACGCGTGTGCTCATCGAATCGAGCGATGGGAAGGGAGGATGGGGGACCGTCGGCGTTTCCGACAATATCATCGAGGCGAGTTGGCAGGCGCTTTCGGACGCGATGGAGTATTTCCTTCTCCGTCGCGCAGGCAAAGCGACGCAATAGGTCCGTGCGGCCGCTCTGTGCCCCGGCGCATGGTGGAAAGGGCCGCCGCGTGATCTCGCCCAAATCTGCGGATCCGCCCATTTTTCGAGAGCAATCCTCCTCCTCATCCATCGAGGACCGGGTCGGTGGGGCGTGTCGAGATTCCGGACTCCTCACCAGAAGGAGGCGACGGCTCGGCCGGCGGCCTCGCCCTACCTTTCGTCACCGAAATCTTTTCCAAGCGTTCGAGGGTTGATCTGCAAGGGAGGGAGAGGGCGAGGACGCGTTCGAGGTGGGAGGGGCGAGGTTCGACGGAGGGCGGTGTTTGACGCCGCCGTTCCCTTTTTGCGTAGGGACGAGTCTTTGAAAGCACTGAAATTGACCGGTCACGTGACCGGTCAATTTCAGGGGGATTCGCGGCGAGGGAGGGCGTCGCCACGGGAGGAAGAGTTTCTTCGTGGGATCCAGGTCCACCGCGCCAAAGACGGCGGCGTGCCTCGGCTTTGGCACCCTTCTGCTGCGCTTTCTCGCTCCGCGCTCGGGGTCCGCGGAGGCCTCTGTGGGCAATTCTTTCCTCGGAGATCTTCGGCTCGGCCGGCGGCCTCGCCCTCCCTTTCCGCCGTCCGTGCTTGGGAAAAATCCGCTCGGTCGCGAAGCGAGGGAGGGCGTCGCCGGTAGGTCCCTCGAATCCTTTCGGAGCCGGCGGCGCCGCCGCAGCGACTTGAGTCCAAAAAGTGGCAAGGGCGTCGCCTGTTCCTCGACCGGGGTGGACTCCTCCCATGCCTTCCGCGGAGGTTTGGATCTCCAACCTGGCTCGACGCCGCGCGCAGGTTGGGCTAAATTTCCTGGAGGTGGTCCCGCGAGCGGACGCATGAGATCGAAAGCACCATTGTGGGGGGTGAGTTTGGCCGGCGTCGCGACGGTCTGGATGGGTTTTGTCGCGTTGTTTGCGCGCGCGGCGCCGTTGGGCAAGGTTCGCGAAGCGGCGGTCGCGGGATTGTTTTATCCCGCGGAACGCGAGGCCCTCACCGGCGAAGTGCGCCGTCTGCTCGCCGCGGCGCCGGCCCTGCCGCTGCCTCCGATTCGCGCGCTGGTCGTTCCGCATGCGGGCTACGTGTTTTCCGGCCCGACGGCGGCGTTCGCCTACCGTCAACTGGTCGGACGGGATTATCGTCGGGTGATCCTCTTGGCCTGCAGCCACTACGCGATTTTCGAGGGGGCTATGATTCCCGCCGTGGACGCTTTCACGACGCCGCTCGGGCCGGTGCGGCTCGCGTCCCAAGCCGCCGAACTCGCGAAGCGGCCGCCGTTTTCCGCCAATCCTCCGGCGCGCGTTCAGCGGCCGGCATGGTCCTGGCAAAGCCCCCTCAAGGTTCCGCCGGGAGAAGACGATCCGCACACCTGGGATCACACCATCGAGGTGCAGCTTCCATTCCTCCAGACCGTGCTTCCCCGGGTCCAGATCGTCCCCGTCATGTATGGACAGATTGACCCTGCGGCCGCGGCGAGGGAGATCATACGGATTCTCGACGACGCGACCTTGATCGTCGCGAGCTCGGATCTGAGTCATTACCATCCGTATGCCGCCGCGCGCGCCCTGGATCAGAGGTGCGTCCAGGCGATGCTCGGCCTCGATCCGTCGGCGATGAGCACCCAGGAGGCGTGCGGACAACTCGCGATCATGACGCTCCTCGAGATCGCCCGTCAACGCGGCTGGCGGGGGCATCTGCTCGATTATCGCAACAGCGGAGACACCGCGGGCGACAAGAACCGCGTGGTAGGCTACGCGTCGGTGGCGTTTGCCGACGCGAAAGGGCGTCCGACGCTTCCCGGTCCTTTTCCGCCCACAGGAGAAAGGGCGCCTGCGTACGCCCCCGAGGCGCGTCGTCAGCTTCTCGCGCTCGCGCGCGCGACCATCGCCTCCGTGGCTGCCGGGAAACCGACGCCCGCGCGGCGGGAGGAGGAATTTCTTCCGTCACTCCGCGCAAAGAAGGGGTGTTTCGTCACGCTCACCCGGAAAGGGGATCTCCGCGGATGCATCGGCCATCTCGTCCCTCAAGAAGCCCTCTGGAAGGCGGTGATGGACAACGCGCAAAGCGCGGCATTCCGCGACAGCCGTTTTTCTCCCGTGACAAAGGACGAATTGAAAGATCTCACGATCGAAATCAGCGTGCTGAGCGAACCGCAGGCGCTGGCGTTCGCGTCCCCTGACGCGCTCATGGAGAAACTTCGGCCCGGCGTGGACGGCGTGATCCTGCGGATCGGCGACCGCATGGCAACCTATCTTCCGCAGGTGTGGGAACACTTTTCAACCGCTGACGCCTTCCTTTCGAGCCTGGCCCAGAAGTCCGGTTGCGCAGGCGATGCTTGGCGCGGGGCGGGGGTCGAGGCGCAGATTTATCAGGTCGAGTCTTTTCACGAATGAAACGGAAGGCGCCGCGGGCGTCGCTTATCGCGGGGTGACCCCGCGCACGGCGGCTTGCAGGGCATCGATCTGGGCGCGGAGGACCGGATCGAGCGCGCCCATGCGGTTTCGGAAGTCGGCGATGGCGGCGAGCGCCTCTTTTTCGTGACCGGCCTTTTGGGCGCGGAGCGCGAAGCCGCGAAGGAGATCGAACACGACGCCGGTTTCGTTGCGAAGCTTCATCACCGCTTCGTGGACGATCGTTTGACCTTTCGCCCATTCGCCTTTTTCGAGGGCGTCGGCGAGGCGTCGCTGGTATACCTCCGCACTGAGGTCGTGGCGTTTGGCGCGATTTTCCCGGACGACCTGGTCTTCGATCATCCCCGCGGCGCGGGCGTCGCCGGATTGACGGGCGATTTCCGCCTGCTGCCGCATGACAGCGGCCTTGATGTCCGGATAACGGGCAAATTGGGCCAGCATCGCCTTGAGATGCGCCTGAAGCTCACCGCCCTCGATCAACGCCGCTTTCTCGTTCCAGGCATCGAGGTTCATGGGGCAGGCCTTGAGCGCTGCGTCCATTGCCGCGCGCGCGCGCGCGGAGTCGTTTGCGGCGCGAAAGACGCGCGCCTGGCGGAGATGAGACAAGGATTCCGCGAAGGCCGGCGTGCGGCGAAACTCCTCGTTGAGAAAGGCGAGTTCGTGGTCGCTGATCTCCTCCGAACGCTGCGCGTCATAGGCTGTGCCAGCGGCGAACCGGTCGTAGAGGTAACGTCCGCAGTCGAGGTTCCATCTCCCGTCGGAACGCAGATAGCCGAACCATGCGTGTCCGCCGCGGCGTCCTTCGCCGCGAAAGAAGAGCGTGGGGATGCCGCTCGCCTTGCCGGCCATCGCGGCAAAATAGGCTTGGTCCACGCAGATCCCGCCGAGCTTGCGAATGTTCTCAAGCGTATACCGGTTGTGCGGCCAGGAAAATGCGCCGAGGTCGAGGCGTTTCTGATCGTAGCGCACGGAGGAATAGGCGCGCTCGAAATTGCCACGGGTGAACGGCACGGCGCGCTGCGCCCAGCGCAACTCGCCGAGGGGCGCCGTCGCGTCCACAACGAATTTGAGGTCCTCGGCGCCGAGCGCAGCGAGATCGACATCGCACGCCTTGCGTTCGTTGCTCTCCACCCAGAACCGGAACTTTTCCAAGGGAGAACTCGCGTCGTCGTCGAGTTGCTCGGGAGCGACTTGATGGTGCGGAACACGCCGCGGGGGGGCGTCCCAGACCAGCGCCATGGCGACGGCGAGTCTTTCGTATTTTGGAAAGCGAGACGGTTCGCCGGCGCGAAGGTCTTTCAGGAGATCGAGGGCTGCCGGGATCCGGTCGCGTTCGCGGAGGAGGCCGAAGAAATTGTCGGTGATCCGCTCGCTTTCGAGGAGCCACGCGCGCGCGTCGGCGCCGAGTTGCTCCGCAGCTTTGGGATGAGCGGCGAAAAGGTCCGCCCAGAGATGCAGGCCGAAGAGGCGCCTCCAACCGTCGGTGCGCGCCGCCTCGCCGCCGTATTGCTCGCAGAACCAGACCGCGAGCGCATCGCGCGCGGAAGGCCAATCCACGACGGATTTTGCTGCGGCCACCACTCGATCGACCGCGTCGCTTCGGGGACTCCGGAGATCCACCGCAGCGAGAGCCTCCTTCAGTTCCACGGGAGCTGGCGCGGCTTCCTGAGCCAAGGCTTGGGGAACGAAGGGGAACGCCAGCGCCGAAGCCAGGTAAAGCACGCCGCGCCGCATGCCTGTTCCGTAGGGTGGCCCGCTGTGGGAGTCAAGAGCCTCCAATCCCCCCAAATCCCCGCGTAAGGCATAGGGAAACCCATCCTCGATCGAGAAATGCGTGACGCTTCTCCAACATTTTGTGGTGAAGCCGCTGCTGCGGCGCC
>JABWAM010000340.1 GCA_013360985.1 Verrucomicrobiia bacterium
CTCGCCCTCCCTTTCCCCCGTCCGTGCTTGGGAAAAATCCGCTCGGTCGCGAAGCGAGGGAGGGCGTCGCCGCCGGCGGCGCCGCGGCCGCGGCTTGAGTCCAAAATGTGGCGAGGGCGTCGCAGGTTCCTCGACCGAGGATGGACTCCCTCCACGCCTGACGCGGGGATTTGGGAGGAGGCAGCCTGGCATTGACAACCCGCGCCGCGCGGAGCGAGGTTTCCCTCGGAGGGAGCGATGCCTGGCTCGGAAAATCCGCTTGCGGAAACGCTCGACCGCCTTTCGGCGGAAGGGATGCTGGCGTTTCCCGAGAAGGAAAAGGTCCGCTGCGTTGCCTGCGGGCATCGCTGTCTGATCGCCGAGGGACGGCGCGGGATTTGCAGGGTGCGCTTCCATCGGGGCGGGAAATTGCGCGTTCCCTACGGCTACGTGGCGAGCCTTCAGGTTGATCCCGTCGAGAAAAAGCCGTTCTTTCATGTCCTTCCGGGAAGCCCGGCGCTGACGTTCGGGATGCTCGGCTGCGATTACCATTGCGCCTATTGCCAGAACTGGGTGACGAGCCAAGCGTTGCGCGATCCCGCCGCGGGGGGCGCGATCCGCGAGATCGGCGCGGCCGACATCGCCGCGCTCGCGCGGCGATGCGGGGCGCGCCTCGTCGTGTCGAGCTACAACGAGCCGCTGATCACCGCCGAATGGGGCGCGGCGGTCTTCGACGCGGCGCGGCGCGAAGGGGCGCTTTGCGCGATGGTCTCCAACGGCAATGCGACCGCCGAGGCGCTCGACTTTCTCGCTCCGCGTCTCGATGCCTGCAAGATCGACTTGAAGGGGTTTCATCCCGGCCGCTATCGCGGACTTGGCGGGCGTCTCGAACATGTTGTCGAAACGATCCGGTCGGTTCGCGTCCGCGGGATTTGGCTGGAGGTCGTCACGCTCCTGGCGCCGGGATTCAACGACGATCCCGCCGAGCTTCGCGATTTGGCGGGGTTTCTCGTCTCCGTCGGCCGCGACATTCCGTGGCACATCACGGCGTTTCACCGCGACTATCGGATGCGGGAGGGGCGCGAGGCTGCAGCCTCGGATCTGCTCCGCGCCGCCGAGATCGGGAGGGACGCGGGGCTGCATTTTGTTTACGCGGGGAACCTCCCCGGTCAGGTGGGAGATTTCGAAGATACGCGATGCCCCGCCTGCGGGAAGACGCTCCTCCGCCGCCGCGGATACACGGTGGCGCGGGAAACGCGGGGAAAGGATGGCGTTTGCGGCGGCTGCGGGGCGTCCATTCCCGGACGGTGGTAAAAGGCGGGCCGATGGCCGAAGGCTGAGCGCGACGCGACGCGGCTTCCGGTGGAGAAAGGGTTGAAATGCCCGCGGGGATGCCTCAACTTAAAAACTCTTTTCGATGAGCGATGCCGCCCCACCCGCCCCCATGATTCGCCTGACGGTGGATGGTCGCGTTGTGGAGGTTCCGAAGGGGGCGAACGTCATTCAAGCTGCTTCGGCGCTCGGTATCCACGTGCCGCACTACTGCTGGCACGAAAAGCTTTCCGTATCGGGGAACTGTCGGATGTGTTTGGTCGAGGTGGGATTGCCTCGTCTCGGGACGGATCGGAAACCGGTGATCCATCCCGATGGCGCGCCAGAAATCAATTGGATGCCGCGTCCGCAGATCGGCTGCGCCACGGCGGTCGCCGAAGGGATGGCGGTCCGCACCAATTCCCGCCTGGTGGAGGATTGCCGTCGGGGGGTGATGGAGTTTCTTCTGCTCAACCATCCGCTCGATTGCCCGATCTGCGACAAGGCCGGCGAATGCCATCTCCAGCAGTACTCCGTCGAGTATGGCGCGGGGCGCTCCCGTTTCGTGGACGAGAAAGAACGCAAGCCGAAGCGGGTGCGCCTCGGACCGCGCATCATGCTCGACGACGAACGCTGCATTCTCTGCTCGCGTTGCATCCGTTTCTGCCGGGAGATCGCCAAGGACGACGTGCTCGGTTTCTTCAACCGGGGCGGCCACACCTTCCTCGGCTGCTATCCGGGGCAGGATCTGGCGAACAATTATTCGTTGAACACGGTGGACCTTTGTCCCGTGGGCGCGCTGACCTCGACGGATTTTCGTTTCAAGATGCGCGTGTGGTTCCTCAAGGAAACCGACAGCGTCTGTTCCTCCTGCGCGCGCGGATGCAACCTCACGGTCGGCGCGCGCGAGGGCGTCATCCATCGGTTCACGCCGCGCCGCAACGACGCGGTGAACTCCGATTGGATGTGCGACGCGGGACGCCTCAATTTTCGATGGGTCCATGACGCGCGTCGCCTGCGCGAACCGGTTCGCGCGGGCGCCGGCGGGACGGCCTGGGAGGACGCTCTCGGCGCGTGCCGCCGGTTGCTCGAAGCGGCGAGG
>JABWAM010000044.1 GCA_013360985.1 Verrucomicrobiia bacterium
GCGGGATCAGCACGAGGCCGCGCGCGGAAAGCCGATCCACGATCCGGCGCGCCGGCGGAACGCTGCCGCCGCAGAGCGGATGCCCGAGCGGAGGGGTCGCGTCCGCCTCGAAGACGGCGAGCCGGAGGAGCGCCTCCCCATCCCCGCGCGAGGAGGCGCGGGAGGCGCGCGATTTTGGCGTCATGCTTCGGGAAAAGGTCATCGTTTTTTTGCGGCGGGACGGTTTGGCGCCGCAGGATCACCAAAAACGATGTCGCCCATCGTCGCGATCTTATGCCAGGCGCCGCCCTTCGGCCAGCCGCCCATTACGGCGGGTTCGCCGCTGCTCTGCGCGCGGTTGAGCGAAAGCCTCCAGCGATCCCCCGGGGCGGGCGGCGCCGTTTCGAGCGCGGCGTACGGAAGCCCGACGAGAAGGTCCCAGCCGCCCCGGCGCGTTCGGATGCGCACCTCGGGTTTCAGATCCCAACTGGAATCCTGCTGCCGCCCGAGACAACGGGCCATGTAACGCTCTCCGGTCAGGTTCAGCGCCAACTGGTAGTAGACGCCACTCGAGGGATTCGGGCTCACGAAGGCGTCCACGCCGGAGACATGGAAGACGTCTCCTTTGCGGACGCGCGCGAACGCGCGCGCCCGGGAAAGGTCTTTCTCGCCGAGGCGAAAGCAGAGCCAGAGCGCGGTTTCGTTGTAGCCGACAGCGAAACGGCTCGGCGGATCGTAGGGAAGCCAGTTGAACCTCTGCCGCTGCGCGGTCCATTCCAAACGATCGAAATCTTGAAATGCGGGCGCGACGCCCAGTTTCGCGGCCCGGACTTCGCCGGGTTCGGCGAGGGTGTTTTCGACCTCGCGCCGGGTGGTCGCGAGTTCCGCCGCCTGCCTTTCGAGCACGGCGACGCGCGCGCGGATTCTCCCGGGTCCGGCGGCGGCGGCCTTCCGCATGTCGTCCGCCGCTTCCTCGATGCGAGCGATGTCCGCGGCGGACCAAATTTTCGGGATGTTCTGCGCGGCGAGCATCGGCAGGTCCTCGGCGCAACGCTGCATCGCCTCGCGGTTGGCGCGATGATAACGGAGCGCCGCCTCGCCCGCCGCGCCGTAGAATCGCCGGCAGAAATCTTCGAGCAGCGCGTCGGCGTCGGCTTTCGCGTCGTAAAGCCCGCGCGCGACGGCGTACATGAGGAAGCTCGCGCTGCGCCAGGCGTCGAAGTTGCCCGGCGTGACTTCGGATTTGTAGCCCACCACGCCCTGTTTCGCGAGTTGATGAAAGGTGCGGAACATCTCCCGCGCGTATGGCCGAGGAAACGCGCCGCCATAACTCAGGATGTATTCCGACCAGAAGATCGGTCCCGCCTTCGCGCGCCACCGGTCAATCCGTCCGCGGTAGAGGGCCGCCCAGGCGCTTTGCGGATCATCGAGGCTGCGGTTCACCGCGCCCGTGACGCACATCGAGATCGCCAGCCCTTTCTCCGGAGGAACGTCGGCGCTCGGCTCCGTGTAGTTCGAATAGGAGATCGTGCTGAGCACGGCGCCGGGCCGTTGCGCGCGGACGGCGCGGGCGATCGTCTGGGCGAAGAGGTGGTTGCGGCGGTGAAGTTCGCCTTTCGCGCGGTCTTCGGGGGCGTCCATCGCTTCGCAGCCCGGACAACGGCACCAACGGTAGCCGTCGTTCGGCGCGAGACTCACGAGCGCCAGCCGCGGATGGCGATCCAGATAATCCACGATGCGGGCCACGGCGGTCCGCTGGAGTTCGGGATTCGACAGGCAACGCTGGCCTTCCTTCAGGCGTTTCCCCTCCACGAGCGGAAAGAAATCGGGGTGCGCCTCGTAATCCGACGCGGGAAACCACGCGCTATAGCTGTGCCCGAACGCCAGCGGTTCGAGCAGATATTCCCGCAGCAGCGGCGCCACGCGATCCTCCTGGTCGTTGTGGATCGGCTTGTAGTTCATCCGGTTGCGCGCCATCCACAGAAGCGTCTCGTGGTCGAAGTGGCCCATCGGTTGGCCGTCGCGATCGCGCCCCGTCCCGCAGATGTGGTACCCGCGCCATGGGAGGAACGGTTTGCCCTCAGCGCGCCATCCCGACGGCAGCGCGATCGCGTCCCGCCGCGGGATCACCGTGCCCCATTCCCCGGGCGCGAACCATCGGCAGCCGAGCGCCTCGAAGAAGGCCAGGACGCCGTAATACAAGCCGCGTTCATCGCCGCCGCGGATCTGAATGAACCCGTCGCGCGCCTCGGCGACATAGGCCTCGCGTCCGAGCGACGCGTCGCGTTCGAGGAGCAGCGCGGGCGCCGTCGCTTCCGAGCGTTGGGCGATCGGTTTCGGCCCCTTCTGCGCGCGTCCGGTGATCTCGCGAAGGTGGAGCGCGATCTCTTCGGCGAGGAAACCGCGCGCGGCGGGTTCATGGAGGGTGTAGACGCGAACCGGCGCGTCGCCGGCGGTCAGTTGCACGAGGGCTTCTTTCGCGTCGGCAGAAGCCATCAGACCGGTCGCAAGCGCGAGCATGGCGCGGCTGGAGGAAAGACAGCGGCGGCGCCGGCGGCGCCGCCCTCCCCCCGACGCTCCTGCGTCTGGCGTCAGGCAAAGACGGGCCGCCCGGCCGTCCACAGGACCGCGTGAATCCAGGTTCGACCCGGTGCGACAGATCGAAGGCTTCATCGCCCCCCCTCCAGGACCATCACCTGCCGCGGCATGAGGAGGAAAAGCTCCCCATCCTGCACGGCGATCCGATCGATCCGCGGATCCCGTTTCCAGAGCACTCGCTCCCGCTCCATCGAACGCAGATCCCAGAGTTCGACCTGATGCCGATCGAGACGAAAAAAGCGTCCGGGTCGCCCGCTGAAAAGAAGCCCCGTGCCCGGCTGGCCGCCGTAGGCGGGAAGCGTCCAATCGGCCGTAAGAAAACGCCACGCATCGAGGGGCGCGGGACGGCAGGACTCCGCTCCGATCTCGAAGATCCAAAAGCCTTTCGGGCGTCCTTCGGGAGCGCCCCAGGCGCCGAACGCCCAACGGCCGCCGCCGAGCGGGCCGAGAACGCTCGCGGATTCGATGCCCAGCGGCAGCGGATGACTCTCCCGCGTCGCGAGCGTGTCGGGATCCAACGCCGCGACGCGGCATGTCTTCGCCACGGGCGGCAGATTGAAACAATCGGAGTGAAGAGTGGTCGCCCCGAGGAGGCGGCGCGCCTTCGCGTCGAACCGGAGGCTGCACACCATTTCTTCGGGAAACGGGTCCTGCCGGTACCGGGCGTCGTTCGTGGAGACATCGAAGCGCGTGAGCACCGAGCCGCGCTTCCCATACGGAGCGCCGCACGCATACCAGAGCGCGCGACGGTCATGATCGAGCGCAAGCGGGCGCATCCCGCCGGGCGGATCGGCGACGACCCGCGGATTTTCCGGAAAACGGATCGGTTCGTCCGGGCGCAGTTCCATGAGTTCGCCGCCTGTGTAGGCGGCGAGATAGACCTTTCGCCCGATCTTGGCGGCCTTGACGATCTGCCCGCCTCCCGGCGCGGCGCGTCCGCAGTCGTTCCCCTCGCCCGTCCGCGTATTGCGAATCCAGAATCGCTGCGTGATGAAGGGCGTGCCGAGGAAGCGGTCGCGATCCAGGCGCAGCGCGCAGTCCACGCGCCCAATCGCGTCCGTTCGCAGACGGCGCGAGCTTTCGAGCGCGCCGGTCGCGGCGTCAAAGCGCTGGAACACGCCGTAGAGGTTCACGCTCAAAATCTTGTCCTCCTCGGTCACGACCACTCCCGCGCGCCCGACGTCCCCGATCCGGCAGACGGCGCGCAACGCGCCGGTCTCCATGTTCCACTCCAAAATCCGCGCGTCGCCGCTCTCGACGTTCATCCCGTACGCGCGCGCGCCGCGGCATCCAAACCAGCCCTGTTCTTCGGGAGGCCTTGGCTGATCCGCAAACCCGCCTTTCTTCGGATCGTACCAACCCAGGGTCGGCATGTAGACGCGCCCGTCTTTTTCGAGGAAGCGGGCGAACCAATGGTTTTCCGTTTGGGTGTCGAGGTTTTCCCGGATCCGGCGGAACGCAACCGCATCATCGCGCGGATCCCAACGCACCAAGCTCACCCCGGGGATCGCGCAGACGAGCGTCCAGGTCCCGTCTCCGTTGAAAAACGAGGCGCGCATCGCGTGCGCGTGAAACCCGGGGATCGGAAGCACGCGCGCGCGTTTCGTCCGGGTCTCGAAGACGCAGCCAAGCGTCCCTTCGTGCGCGTGAAAAATAAAAAAGAGCTTCCCGCTCGGCGGATCGAAGGCCATCCCCGGAAATACCAAAGCCCTCGGCGCTCCCGTCGCGAAGGCTTTCCAGCGGCCGGTGCGCCAATCCAACCGCACGACCGCATCGGAAAAGCCGCACAGCCAGAGCGCGCCATCCGCGCCCAGCGTCGCGCTGTAAAAACTCGCGAAACGTCCCTGGCCGAATCGGATCACCCGATGATCCCCGCGCGCGTTCATGATCGCGCCGAGCGCGCCCGCACCGGGATTGCAGCTCGACGTCCAGTAGCGTTCCTCGCCGTCTCCCCCTTTCCCGAGCGGCAGGAGCGGGGCGAGGATGAACGGATCGCGCGTTTTCGGAATCGCGACGCGGCGCGCTTTCATTGCGGCCTCCTCCGAATCGGCGCCCTATCCTTGACGCGCGCCGTGCTGTCGCGAATCACCAACGTGGGCGGAAAGATGCGCCCTTCGATGGCAACCTTGGACGGAGTCTCGATGATCGCGAGAGCGGCGGCGCGGGCGACCTCATGCTTGGCGACCTCGATCGTGGTGGCCTTCGGCGACAACTGGCGCGCGATCTCCATGTCCACGCACCCGATCACGGAAAGATCGTGCGGAATCGCGCGTCCAAGCTCCCAGGCAACGCGGTACACGGAGGGCAATCCGTTGTCGTTCTGGCAAAAGACCGCCGTCAGATCGCCCCTGGCGAGCCGGGTCTTCAACCCCTTTTCGCCCAGGGCTTCCAGCGACATCGTCTCCGTCTGAAAACCCGATCCGCCGCCGCGTTGAAAACCGATCCACCGCTGGAGGGCGAACGGGTCCGTCGTCAAATCCGGAGCATAATGCAGGTAAAGACCGCGCCGATGCCCCAGCCCGGCGAGATGTTCCGCCGCAAGGCGTCCAACCTCTTCGTAGTCCACCCCAAAGACCGGCGCCTCCTTGTCCAACGACAGATAGGTCGAGACGATTCGCACCCCCTTCCGGATCGCGGCGCGCAACCGCGCGCGCGGCAGACGGACGGGCCCGACGATGATCCCGTCCACCCGACGGCTGATCAACTCGTCGAAGGCGCGCAAGGCATAATCGGCGCGCCCCTGGGAAACCATTACGAGCGTCCACCAGCGATGCTCCATCGCCACTTCCTCGATCGTTTCGAGCACCTGAGGCGTGAAGGAGGTGTTGATCCGATTGGTGAGAAATCCCAGCGTGTAGCTGCGCCCGCGCACCAGGCCGCGCGCCTGCATGCTGGGCCGCCAGCCCGAGCGCCGGACAATCGCCAAAATCCGTTTTCGCGTGCGCTCGGACAGCCCGCGCTGGCCGTTCACGGCGCGGGAGACCGTCATCGGGGCGACGCCCGCCTGCTTCGCGATGTCCTTGATCGTCATGAGAAAAAACCTCTCGCGGACTCAGTTGGACTTGCCCCAAGCAGATCCATTGTCACCGGCTGCCAAGATCTCCGCCAGCATCATCCGCCCCGCGTGCCCGTCCACGTAGACCATATTGATCCAACCGTTGTGCCGGGCGCCGAGCCACGTCGGCCGTTCCGATTGCGACATGATGCTCGCCGATACCTGCCACTGCGTTTCGTTATCGCAGTATAGACAGACAGCGGCGGGGTTGCGGATGTCCGCGAACCGATACGGCTTCGCGCCGACGCCGCTCAGATAGTAGTTCTGGCCATAGCTGCAGCCGTAGGTCTTCGAGGGCTTGTACATCCCAAGAGTCGGCTCGTTCCATGCGCTGGCAATGTTTGATCCGAAACGGTCCGAGGGACATACGAGCACCGAGGAAAATACGATGGCGTTAATCCCCGTCTCTTTGAGATAAGGACGAAGCAGGTCGCACCATAGGTCGTAGGGCACACCCTGAGGATCCGTCGCATTCTGAGTATTCGGCGGTAGGTGATCTTCGTAATCGTTCGCGTAGAGCGCGGCCGCGGAAAAGATCTGACGGAGATTGTTTGCGCACTTCATCGCGTTGGCGCTGTCGCGGGCTCGTTTGAGCGAGGGCATCAGGAGCGCGGCGAGGATCGCAAGGATCGCAATAACCACCAAAAGCTCGATGAGGGTGAATCCGAAGCGGAAAGCGGAAAGCGAGAAGCGCGGAGATGCGGATCCGGAGCGGCCGAAGCGCAGAAACCTTCCCGCTTCCCGCGTCCCGCCTTCCGCTTCGCGCATACTCTCTCTCATGGCTCAGTTCTCCCGATGTTTCAACAGCCAGTGGCTGTAAAGACCCTTGGCCGGAGTGATCACCTGAAGGAGGTTCGCCTCGGCCTTCGCCGCGCCGGCTTCATCGCCGCAGATCAGGACCATAGACTCGGGCGCCTCGACCGCTCTCTCCCCCTTCCTGGGCGTCACGGGCTTGCGGAGAAAACGGAGCGCGTAGCTCCCCGGTTTCGGCCACGCCTCTCCGAGATCCCGCAACTCGGGATGCCGCGCGAGTTCGGGAAACATCCGCTGAAGCTCCGCGAAGGTCCCGAAGAAAAAGATCGGCCAGGGCGCTTTCGCGTCCACCTTCTCCGGACGAACCGGATCCATTTTCAAATCGCCTCCCGCTTTCGCGAGGAAGCGGGCGGCGCGTTCGGCCCAGGCCATTCCCTCGGGAACGCGAAAACAGGCCGTGCCGTCGCGCACGATCGGATGAAGGCCGAAGTCGGCGGCTGCCCGCTGGATCGGCGCTTTCCCGATGAGTTCCTCGACGAGATCGAGGAGTTGCGTCTTCGCCGCGCGCAGGCGCGCCGCGTCGTACGCCTGGAAAACGCGGCCTTTTTTCTCGCCCATTCGGGTGACCGGCGCACCCACGCCGACCGGACGATCCATGAAACGGAGGAAGGAATCCTCCCGCATTCCCACGATCTTTTCGAGGCGCGCGCTCCACGCCGCCCGTTCCGCGAGCGGCAGCCCGGCGATCATCGCCCGCGCGAGGAGAAGACTGTTCCCGTCGTCGAGCCCGTCGCGCGCGCCTTCCCAAGCGGCGCTCGAGATCGGTCCGGTCTCCGTCGGATAGATCGCCGCCTCCGCCTGGTTCCAGCGCCAGTACACCTGAATCCAGCAGGCATCGAGATCGAAGAAGGCGGGGCTCAGCCCGCACGACGCGCGCAACTGATCATAGGTCTTCCAATGGCAGGCCGAAGATTCGTAGGTGCTCACCCAGTGTTCGGGGCGGATGACGCCCTCGGCGCGCCGCTGCTCCAGCATCGCCTTGTTCAAGGTCCCCACGATCCAGTGCTTCATGAAGGGCGCCACCATGTTGACGAGTTGCGTGTCGGCGAGCGTTTTCGCCGACTGCGTCACTCCGGGCTCGAACCCCATCTGGATCGCGCGCCAGGCATGCTGCACCCACCACGCGAGTTCTTCGCTCGGGATCTCGTCGTCAATCGTCCCGAAGACCCGCGGGATGCCGCGGTCTTTCAGATAGCGCACCACCGATCCCTCGTACCATTCCCGAAGGACTTGGCGGCGCACATCTCCCGGCGGAAGATCCCGCCCGTAAACCAGTTTGATGAGCGGCCCATGCTGAAGCAGGAAGCCGTCGCCGCAGTTGCCAAGCGGCCAGCGCACATGCGTCATCCCGTGTTCGAGGAGGCGGTCCACGAACCAGTCCCACTCGGAAAAATCGAGCGGCGGCAGCTCGGCGCGTCCGACAAACGCCGACGGATCCTTCCGGATCGCCTCGGTCAACGGGAGCCCCGTGGCGCGCACCTTCACCCGATCGTATTGATAGTGCGCCGCGGGCGAATTGATCCCGTTCATCGTCTGGCCGTCCACGCCGTGGCGCGCCATGTCGCCGAGGTAGTTCGCCGCGCGCTCGGCGTTCCACTCGTATTTCCCCTTGGAAACCTCCTTGGCGCAGAGGTAGTTCACCGCGTTGTTCACGTCGAACACCATGAACGGATGCCGCGGGAAACGAATCGGGCGGACGTTCACCCGGAGGATTACCTCCTCCGCGCTCCCTTCCGCGGGACGAAACCCGAGCTTCACGACATGCCTCCCCGGCGGCGCGTCGCCGACCGAGAGACGAAAGAAAAGGGCGCGATCTTCGCCGGGGCGCGGCGTGAAGGTCGCGCCAGGCTGCAGTTTCCATCCGTAATGGGTCCGGCCCCAAAGGGTTTGCGGAACCATCTCCGGAACGAAGGTCTCCAGCGTCATTCCCGCAGGAACGGTCGCCGACATCGTGACCTCGCCCGTCGCCGCCAGCGGATGAAAACGCAGGGCGAACCCTTCGGGCTCGCGCTGGACAAGGTCGAAGGCGAGTTCGCGCGCATGACGGCCGGCGCGTTCCCCCGTCTCCTCGAAGACAAGCCAGCCGCGCGCGCGATCCGCCTCCTCGGGGCGCGCCTCGACCTTCGCGTCCGCTTTCCAACCCGCAATCGGCCGCGCCTCGACCTTCGGCCCGAGCCAGCGCACCGGCCGGCGCGCCTCGGCGGGAAGTTCGTCTCCGGGCTTGAGGCCAAACGCCTTTTCGATCACCACCGGCTGAGGAAGTTCCGGGGATTCGAGTTTCAGGAGAAGGATCGCGAGATTTCCCGCAGCGCCCGCCACGCGAATCGGCGTGGCGACAACCGTTTCCAGATCCTTCAGAGAAACCTTGATCGCGTCCATGCGGCCGACAACCCGCCGCTGGCCGTCGAGGAGTTCGGCGGAAACCGCAAGCTCCTTCAGGGGCGTCCAGGTCGCCAGAAGATCGAGGCGGGCATCGAGTTTCCCGCCGGCCCACGTCCCTTCGATCTGCGCCAGGAAGTTCCGATGCGCGTAATCCACGGCCGTCAGCCCGCGCGCAAACAGCCACCAGTAACGCAGGTCCACCTGCTGTCCGGGCTCCAATTGCGCAAACATAAACTCGTAGGTCGGCGCCGCGCGGCCGCCCTTCCAGGTGTAGACCCGCCGGAGAATGTCGCCTTCGAAGGCGGTCGCGATCACCCGTTTCCGCGGCGGCAGCGTCAGCGCGCACCAAGGATCCGAGAGATCGTCCACGCGGTTCATCCCGTCGAGCCGTTGCAGCCCCGTGACGCGCGCGAACGCATAGACCTCGTCGCCCGTGAATAGGCCGCCTCCCGGCCGCACCACGTTGCGGAAGAGCATCCGATTCGGCGACTGGGTGTGGTTTTCCACATGGTACTCGACCTGAAGCGACGGACGATCCGCGTAAAAATGAATCGTCTTTTGATAGACGACCTCGTCCTCGAGCGTCAGACGCGCGACAGCCTCCTGTTTGTCCCGCTTCAACCATTCGAGGCGGTAGGGCATCTCGATGCGCGCCCCGTGGTCGTCGAGCAGTCCGCCATAGCCGGCGTCGTGCACGAGGTTGAGGCCGCTCGCCTTGTCGAGATACTCCACGAGGCGACCGCCCAGCGCGGGCGCGAGCGTGATCCGATAGAAGGGATTCTCGATGATCTGCGCCGTCACCGAGGGCGGGCCGGGCGAATACGCGGCCTCCGCAATCCGCACCTCCGCGGCGCGACCGGCCAGGGCGACGAACAACCCGGCGCCGGCGAGGAGCCTCGGGAACGACCGCCGACGGAGAGATGCGCGCATCACGCCGCCGACGATAACGTTATCGTTAACGCAAAGTCAAGCGTTCGCTGCGCGCCCCAAATCCCCGCGTAAGAAACGAGAGAGTCCGTCCTTGGTCGAGAATCGCGCGGCGCCTTCACAACGTGTGGCGTTTCAGCCGCTGCGGCGGCGGCGCCCTATCTCGCTTCGCGACCGAGCGGATTTTCCTTAAGCATGGACGATGGAAAGGTAGGGCGAGGCCGCCGGCCGAGCCGTCACACCCTTCTTGTGAGGAGTCTGGAATCTCGCCACGACCCACCCCTCCGATCCTCGATGGATGATGATGAAGGGATCTCTCTGAAAATGGAGCTTATCCGGGATTTGGGTCGCGCCCTTCCAGCCGCCCAAGCAAACGCAGGAGGCCGTCGAGGACGGTCAGCGGATGCGGCGGGCAGCCGGGGAGATAGAGATCCACCGGCACGAAACGGCCGCACCCGTCGTGCGTCTCGGGATGTCCCGCGTACGGCCCCCCCGAGATCGCGCACGCGCCGGAAGCGATGACGATCTTCGGCGCGGGCACGGCTTCCCACGCCTTCCTCAGCGCGAGGCGCATGTTCTCGGTGACCGGCCCCGTGATGAACAGCCCGTCGGCATGACGCGGCGACGCGACGAATTGGATGCCGAACCGCCCGAGGTCCCAGCCAATGGTCGTCAGCACGTTCGCGTCGGCTTCGCAGGCGTTGCAGCCGCCCGCGCTCACCTGGCGCAGCTTCAGGCTTCTCCCGAACAGGCGTTTCCATCGCGCGTCGAGTTCCTCCGCCAGACGCGCCTCGAGGCCGGGTTCCGCGCGCAGGTCGCCGCGGCGCCGTCCCGCGAGCCGGGGATCGTTCGTGAACCGGATGCGCCAGGGGCCTTTCGTCGTTTCGCATGCGCCGCAAAACAGGCAACGTCCGAGGTCGATCGCGCACGCGTCGCGCCCGATCTCGATCGCGCCGGTGGGGCACACCTCGGGTCCGGGGCCGCCCGCTTCATCGGGATCGCCCCGCTCGATCACGGGACGCCCGCGAAAACGCGCGGGCAGTTCCGGCATCGGACCCTCGGGATACGAAATCGTCCGATGCCCTTGGCGCCAACGTTCCCAACAGGTGTGAATCATGAGATCACCTCTCTTTTCGCTTCAGCGTCGGTTCCGATTCGCGCTTCAATCTCCTCGCCTTTCATAGATCGTGTCCGCAATAGGAAAGATTGAAGCTCTTGTTGCAGAGCGGGAAATCGGAGATCGCCTGCCCGCGCAGCGCGGTCGCCAGGCCGAACCAGTTGTGGAACGAGGGATCCACGACCTTGTACGCGAGGAGTTCTCCCGTTTCTCCCGTGAAACCGACGTGGCAGATCTCCCCGCGCCATCCTTCGACGAGGGAAACCGCGCCCATCCCCGCCGCAAGCGGCGGAAGGACGCGGCGCGCGCGGCCGTCGGGCAGGGCTTCAAGCTGTTTCCGCACGAAGGCGAACGACCGTTCGATCTCGAGCGCGCGCACGTACGCTCGCGCGAAAACGTCGCCGCTTTCCCAGGTCGAGATCGGGATGTGCCCGAAACGGAAAATTCCCGAGGGAAAATCGTGGCGCACGTCGCGCCGCACGCCGCACGCCCGAGCGACCGGTCCCACCAACCCGAGCCGTTCGCAGGTCTCCCGCGAAAGCTCGCCGGCCCCTTCGAAACGGGCCATCACGGAGGGCGACGACCAGAGCATCGCGACGGCGCCCGCGAGATCGCGTTCGATCGGCCCCAAGCGCGCGAGCAGAGCTGCGCAAAGCTTCTCGTCGAGGTCGAAGGCCGTCCCTCCCGGGCGCACGAGCGCCCGTCCGAAACGGCTCCCGCAGATCTCCGCGCTCAGATTCAACACGTCTCCCCGCAATCGTCCGCAGAAAGAGGCCGTCGGCAGATAGCCGACATCTCCCGCGAGCGCGCCGAGGTCGCCGACGTGGTTCGCGAGGCGCTCGAGTTCCAGCGCGATGCCCCGGATCGCCATCGCGCGCGCCGGCGCCTCGCGGCCGGCGAGCGCCTCCAGGACCTGACAAGCCGCGGTGGCGTGCCCGACGCTCGTGTCGCCGGCCAACGTCTCGGCGATCGCCATCCAGCGCGCCGAACCCGCCGGCAGGACGTTCAGCGCCCGTTCCGCTCCGCGGTGCTGGTAGCCGAGGGAGATCTCCAGATGGAGCACCTCTTCCCCGTGGCATTGGAAACGGAAATGCCCCGGCTCGATGACTCCCGCGTGGATCGGGCCCACGGCCACCTCGTGAACTTCTTCGCCTTCGACGCGATAAAATTCCCCGCGCCCGACCTCGGGCGCTTGTCGTCCCGGAACGGAGGGCGGAAAACGGAGCGGCTTCCGCCAGGGATGCCCGCGCGGCTCGAGGCCGCGCTGTTCCCAAATCTCCCGTTCGAACGCCTGCGCCTGGGGACACTCCGGCGTGATCGCATCGAAAGCGTCGACTGCCGGCGCCGCTGCGACCTCGATCAGCGCCTCCTCATCCATCGCCAGCGCGGCGAACATCTCGCCGCCCGCTTTCCCCTGGGGAACGAACCATGCCGCGATGCGTCCCCCGTCCGCGCAACTCGTCAGGAGCCAATCCCGAAATGCCGCGAGGTTCATCCGCGGGACGTCCTTGAGCGCGAAGGCGCGCGCGTTGCGCACCGGCAGCCCGGGGCCGGCGGACATCGCGCTCATCGCGCGCCCCCCAGGACGAACGTCATCGCCCGCAACACCCCCGTGCCCTGCGCGCAGACGCGCACCTTCACCACGTCCTCGGACAACCAGCAGATCGTGATGATCCGCGTCTGCCAGGGCGAGGGTGAGCAGTTCCCGCTCAACACGTCCCTCGGCCAGCTCGAGCTCTCGGGCCTCCGCGCCGCGCGCCGTGGCGAGCTCGCCATCGAGGTCACCTTCGAGCTCGACGCCGACGGCATCCTCAACGTCCGCGCCCGCGACGTGGAGACCCAGCGCCAGACCCAGGCGCGCATGAAGCTCGTCGGTCTCTGACCGAGCTCGTCCGTGCGAGGTCCCGGGCGACCGCCACGGCTCGTGCTAGCCCACGAGCATGGACGAAGAGCTCCGCCAGCGCATCGAGAAGACCATCCACGGCCACCCGGTCGTGCTGTTCATGAAGGGGAGCAAGCGCTTCCCCCAGTGCGGCTTCTCCGCGAGCGTCGTGCAGGTGCTCGGCGAGGTCGGCGTGGCCTTCGAGACCGTGAACGTGCTCGCCGATCCGGCCCTCCGCGAGGGGATCAAGGAGTTCTCGGACTGGCCGACGATCCCGCAGCTCTACGTGAAGGGCGAGTTCGTGGGCGGCGCCGACATCGTCCGTGAGCTCCACCAGAAGGTGATTCTACCTGGTTACCGCTTCACCAAATTCAAGAAAACATACTTACCCTGCAAAAGGAATTCGAAAAAAACAGAGATTTACCGGTAAACCTTTTCA
>JABWAM010000341.1 GCA_013360985.1 Verrucomicrobiia bacterium
CCTCGCCGGCGCGGGGCTCGACGTGCTTGCCGTGGAACCGCCCGCGGCGTCGAATCCGCTTCTCGCCGCGAACAACTGCTTCGTCACCCCGCACATCGCCTGGGCGACGCGCGCGGCGCGCGCGCGCCTCCTGCGGATCGCGGCGGACAATCTCCGCGCCTTTCTCGCGGGAAAACCGCAAAACGCGGTGAACCGCGGTTAGTCTTCCCGCGAAGAAGCGTCCTTCCATGAGCGATCTCGATCGTCTCTTCGCCGCGCACCGCGCATTGGGCATCTCGAAAAAGATGGACGTACGACGGGAGGAGTATCTCGACTTTATGACCTTTCGCTCGAACGCGCGTCCGATGTTCGATGAAATTTTCGGACCGCTCCTCGGGCTCCGGGAGGAATGGATCGCGCAGGGGGCAACGGCTGCGGAACTCGATCTCTCGGCATTCCGTTTCCGTCGGCCGATTTGGCGGAGGCTTTCGGCGCAAACCGGTTGGGTCGGCGGCGAGCCGATGCGCATTTTGGAAGAAACGCCCGAGCACATCCTCGCGCGGGATCCCATGGGGCGCCGCGTCCGCCTCATGAAAGGCGCCGCCTCGATTCCGCTGCCGCTGGATTATCCCGTGCGCGACATGAACGACTGGCGGCGGGTTCAGCGGCATTATCGGTTCGACGCGGGGCGCCTCGCGGGGGAATGGGCGCGCGAGGCGGCGGAGGCCCGCCGCGCGGGGGCGGTGATCCGCTTGGGGATCCCCGGCGGTTTCGACGAGCCGCGTCAGCTTCTCGGCGAAGAAGGAGTCTGCTTGGCGGCGGGCGACGACCCCGAACTCCTCCACGCAATCCTTGAAACGATCGGAGACACCGTCGTTCGCGTGATCGAGGCAACCGGTCGGAACGGCGGTTTCGACGAACTTTATGTTCACGAGGACATGGCGGGCAAGAGCGGGCCGCTCTTCGGGCCGCGTCAAGTGCGCGCGTTCATGGCGCCCTATTTTTCCCGTGTCTGGGCGGCGGCGCGGGAAGCGGGCGCGCGCGTGTTCATGATGGATTCGGACGGCGACATGAGCCCAATCCTCGCCGATCTTTGCGACGCGGGGTTGAACGCGATCCATCCGATGGAACCGACGGGCGGAAACGACATGGTCGCGCTGCGCGCGAAGTTCGGGAAGCGGCTCGCGTTTCAAGGAGGGATCGACAAGCATGCGCTCCGCGAAGGGCGCGCGGCGATCGTCGCGGAGTTGGAGCGCAAAGTTCCGCCGATGATCCGCTCGGGCGGCTGCATCTTCGCGTTGGATCACCGAATCCCGAACGGAACGTCTCTGGAGGCCTACCGTTTCTATCACGCGAAGATGTGGGAGATCTTGGAGAGGGAAAGCTGAAGGAACGCGGCGCGGAGGAGGGGATGCGCCCCGTTCGTCTCCTCACTTTTTCTTGAAGAGATCGAGGAGATTCTGGACGGGGTTTTCCTGCCGCGCGGGCGGCGCGGCGGACGGCGGCGCGTTCGTGGAGGCGGCGGGGTCCGGTTTCTGGAGCATCTGTTTCAGGAAGTTCACGCCCGTGTTGATCAGTGTGTCGCGCGCGAACTTGCTTTTGTCCACGGCGATTTCGGGCGCGTCGAGCGTGCCGGTCACCTTGGCGCCGCCGGGGATCCGGATCCAATCGCCCTGCTCCGCGCTCGCGGCCTGGACGATGGGCGCGAGGAGCGAAGATTTGCCCATAGCCGATCGTTTCATCTTGATCGCCGCCTCCATCGCGAGGCGTTGATCGGAAAAGACTTCGCCTCGGAGCGAAGCCTCCAAGGCCGAGCCTTTCGCGTGAAAGTTGTCGGTGGTCAGGCGGCCGGCGCCGATCTTCGCGGAGCCGTCCAGGTCGTCGATCGTCGAAACGGCGATCTCCGGCGATTCGAGGAGGGCGCCCAGTTGCGCCAGCGCATTGTGGAGTTTCGCCGTTTTTTCGAGGTGCGCCCCGCGGACGGCGATCTCGAGGTGGCCGCTGAGATTTTGTTCGAGCGCCTCGCGGGACAGCCCGCGTCCGTTTCCGTAGGCGCGCAGGGTGAGCGCGCCGCCGATCTGTCCGCGCAATGTCGGCGCGAACGCGTCCACCAGAGGGCCGAGCGCGAGGTTCTCTCCCTTGGCCTCGAAGCGGAAGGGCGCGGGGCCGCCGCCAGCGCCTTTTTCGGTGCGCACGGTGGCCGAGACCGGCGCCCCGTCCAAGGCGGCGCGTGCGTCGGGAAGATCGAAGACGTCGCCCTGAATGCGCAGCGGAAAGACGAGGTCGGTGAGGCGAAAATCGCGAATCTTGAGCGCGTCCACTTTCACGTCGAGGGTGAGGTCCAGCGCGCGCGCGGGTCCGGCGGCGGATGCGGGCGTGGGCGCGGATGGCGCGG
>JABWAM010000045.1 GCA_013360985.1 Verrucomicrobiia bacterium
GGAGGATCGGAGGGGCGGGTCGTGTCGAGATTCCAGACTCCCCACACGAAGGGTGCGACGGCTCGGCCGGCGGCCTCGCCCTACCTTTCTGTATTCCGTGCTCGAGGAAAATCCGCTCGGTCGCGAAGCGAGGGAGGGCGCCGCCGGCGGCGGCGACGCGGCCGCGGCCTGAGTCCAAAATGTCGCGAGGGCGTCGCATGTTCCTCGGCCGAGGATGGACTCCACCCATGTCTTACGCGGGGATTTGGGGACAGCCTGGGCGCTTGCGACAAAGGGGCTCGAAGTTCAGCATCTCGAGGATGGGCTCGAACCCAGCCGCAGACAGGACTTCTCGGGCGCGATGATGTTCCGAAGCGACGCGCGTCCAGATGAACGCGTGGCGCGGAAAGTGCGATGCCAAGCGGACAATTTCCCTGGAGTCTTCGGGGTCCGAAGCGACCCAGAGATTGAAGCAGGGCGCCCCGAGGTGGGCGCTTTCCCAAGGCAGCTCTTGAAGCCAGCCCGGCACGCGATGGCCGTCGTGCAGAGGGCGGAGCGGGGCGGCCGCCAGGCGCTCCACGTCGAGACGGGCGCGCGCGTCGGGGTCGGAACCCGCGCTGAAGCGAAGGATGTCGCCGTCAGGCAGCGCGGACGGGGGATTCAGCGGCTTCACGGGCGTCGCGTGAGGCCAGGCGTCAGCGCCGCATTTCGGCGACGAGATAGCGCGGCGAACGCCTGGACAGCTTGAAAAGGCGGATCGTGTACTCGCCCACGATCCCTACCGAACCGAGGAGCAAGCCCGATGCGGCCACCACGATCCCGAGGAGCGCCAGGACCGCGCGGGGGTGGAGCAGGCCGCAGAGGGCCGCGAGCGTCGCGGCGAGTCCCAGGATCAGCACGATCCCGCCGATGAGTTCGATCACCTGGAAGGGACGCCGCGCGTAACCGGTGAAAATGGACATGAACTGATCCATCTGGGTGAGGACGCCGTACCGGCTTCTCCCATGCGGTCGCTCGTGATGGAGCACCGGCACTTCTGCGTAACGGTAACCAAGGACGCTGATCGTGGCGGTGATAAAGCCCCCGATGTCCGTGTACTCGGCGATTTCCTGGGCGGCCTTGAGGGTGTAGCCCTTGAGAAAGCAGCCGGTGTCCGTCTGGACGAAGCCGGTGCGCTTCGCGATGAAGCGGTTGACGAGACGGGAAGGGAGCTTGCGGCGCAGGAATGCGTCCTTGCGGCTCTCACGAATCCCGGAGACGACGTCATACCCTTCGCGCAGTCTCGCAAGGATCTTGGCGAGGTCCGACGGGTCGTTCTGGAGATCGGCGTCCATGGTGAGGACCCAGCGGCCGCGCGCGTGGTCGAACCCCGCGATCGTTGCGGGGTGTTGTCCGTAGTTCCTCCGCAGCCGGATCACGCAGATGCCGGGATGGGCCTCTCGCAATTCGGACAAGATCTTGAAGGAATCGTCTGCGCTCCCGTCGTCCACGAAAATCGCCTCCCACGTTTCCCCCATCGCTTGCAGCGCCGGGTGAAGGCGCGCCCAAAGTTGGCGCAGCGTCGCCGCCTCGTTGAAGACGGGGATGACCAGGCTGATCGTGGGGTCGGATTCGTCAGTCGAGGCCATGACGCCTCCATTCCCAGTATTCCTTCAGCCCCTCGCGGACTCCGACGGCGGCGACGAAGCCTATCTTTTTGCGGGCGCGTTCCGTAGAACAGCGTCGCCGCTTCACGAGGTTCACGTCATGCGGCTCGTAGGTCGGCGGGATGCGGCAGCCGGTGACTTCGAGCAGCGCTTCGGCGAGTTGTTTGGCCGTGGTCTCGATCCCGGTGCCGATATTGAAGAAATCGTTCTCGCAGGCGCTCTTGAGGGCGCAAATGTTGGCGCGGGCGATGTCCTTGACGTAGATGAGGTCCATGCTCTGGCTGCCATCGGCGTAAATCGTGATGGGCTGGCCGGCCTCGATGCGCTCGCACCAACGCGGGATCACCTGCGCGTATGCGCCCTTGATCCCCTGGCGCGGGCCGTAGACGTTGTAGTAGCGCAGGCCGACGTGGCGCAGGCCGGCGGTGAAGTTGAGGCTCACCGCGATATGCTCGCATGCGGCCTTGGTTGCGCCGTAGAAAGTCTTATTGTTGAACGGGTGATCCTCGTCCACCGGGAGGCGGAGGGGCTCTCCGAAGACGGAGGCGCTCGACGCCCAAACGACCTTCTTGACGCCGGCCTTCAAGGCCGCCTGGAACACGTTGAAGGTTCCTTGGATGTTGACGTCGATCGCCTTCTGCGGCTTTCGGGCGCTTTCGAGGAGGAGCACGGAGGCCTCGTGGAAAACGTAATCCACGCCCCGCATCGCCTCGTCCAAGTCCTCGCGGCTGCGGACATCGGCGCGGAGAACCACGACCTCCGCGGATCTTTGAGCGCGGGCCTCGCGGAGGTTTCGCTCGGCCCCTTCACAGAAATTGTCGTAAACGATCACCTTGCGGACGCCCTCGGCGATGGCGGCGTCCACGACGTGGGAGCCGATGGTACCCGCGCCTCCGGTCACCAGGACCGTCGCGTTCTTCAAATCATCCATCCTCGAAGAATCACGGGAGAACCCTCCCATGTAAATCCGAAAACGGCGCGCGCGGTCAGCGGAGCGTCTTCCACATGGGGCGGCGTACGCTGAACACGGCCTTGGTGCCGTCCTTCTCGATCTGGAAGGGCATCTCCGCGTAGCCGGAGAGCCTTGCGCGCAACGCGGACTGGGCCTCCACCGGGCAATAAAGGAGCAGAAAACCGCCGCCTCCCGCTCCGCAGACCTTCCCGCCCAGAGCGCCGCCGCGCCGCGCCTCATCGTACATCGCATCGATGGCGGGGAGAGAGACGCCCCGGCCGAGCTGCTTCTTGATCTGCCAGCCCTCGTCGAGGATGCGCCCCAGTTCGTCCACGCGGCCGGCCTGGAGCGCGGCGCAGGTGCGGGGCACGAGCGCCTTCATCTGGTCGTAGAGTTCGACGCGGGAATCGAAATCCTCGGCGTGGCTGGCGAGGACATCGGAAGCCCTGCGCGTGGCACCCGTGTAGAACAGCAGCAAGTTCTGGTTGAGGAGGCGGAGCGTTTCGGGGGCGATCTTGAGGTCGCAGGCGGCGACCTCCCCGCCGGCGCTGAACCGGAGGCGCTGGATTCCGCCGAGGGCGCAGAGGTGCTGGTCCTGCCGTCCGATCGGTTTGCCGAGGATGTCGATTTCGATGCGCGTGGCCATCCGGGCCAGCTCGAAGGTGGAGACCTGGACGCCGCGGTAGAGAAAGAACGCGTTGAGCAGCCCCACCGTGAGTGCGCTGGAGGAACCGAGGCCCGAGCCTTCGGAGGGAATATCGGCCGTGGTGATCACCTCGAAACCGTCATCGAGGCGAGCAAGGCGGGCGGCTTCGCGAACCAATTCGTGTTGGATCTCGGAAATGGAGGCGACCACCTCTTTCTTTGTCCAGTTCACGATGATCTGACGGTCGAAGCGCTCCTTCACCCAGACATAGAGGTACTTGTCGATGGCGAAACCGACCACCTCGCCGCCGCGCTTCTCCGCGTACTGCGGCAGATCGGTCGGGCCGCCGGCAAGGCTTACGCGCAATGGGGTCTGGGTGATCAACATGGAGGAAGAATCAGAGATGGCGACGCGGGAATCCAGAACAGACCGTGGAACGCCTCATGGGACATCTCTCCGTCGGAGAAGAGTCCAGTGTCCGCCCAACGCGTTGTCGTATTCGAGGACCTGACGATAGTTTTCCGAAATCCAGGCGGCGAGTTCCGTGGCGAAGGCGGCGCCGAACGGCGGAGCAAAGGTCGCGCGCTCGCGCTCCACCAGCACGTACAGGGGCGGTTTGGCGCGCAAGAGGTCGAGCGAAAGCATCTCGCGCCGAAGGGCGTACGACCCGGAAAAAGCAAGGCGGTGGCCATAGGTGTAGAGGCCGGAAGGCTCGCGTCCGGTCGCGACGAATGGCCCCGTCATGTACGTGCAGAGCAGAGCACCAGGAGCCGGGTCATCGCGAACCCGTCGGTAGATTTCGACAGGCTCCGACCAACGCATATCGTTTTGCAGGCGAATTGTTCCAAATGGCGTCGGAAAGGGAACGCTTCTCCGGGGCAGGACGGAAAACCCGGACGTTATTAGGGCGATCCCGACTGCGACGACGAGCATGGAACGGACCCCTCGCGACGGGCTCTTTCCTGAGGATCCGAGCAGCCAGGCGAAGGCAAGGAAGAAGGCAGGCTGATAGTAGTTGAGCGGAAACCACCCAGAAATGGCGCAGCGCGCAAGGCCGGCAGCGCCGAGAAGCAGAGCCGTCCAGCGCCAACCTTCGAGTTGGCTGAGAGCCGCGCTGAGAGAGCGCTGCGCGAACAGTTCCGAAAGCATCAAGACGCCCACCGCGAGCCAGCAAAGGAACCAGAAGTAGAGGATGGCCACGGGGCCGCGTGCGCCGTTCGAACCGAGAATTGCGGCGCTGTCCAGTACGACCGCGAAGAGCAGGAGCGCGCATACCGCGGTCGGAAGCCCACGTCGCACGAGAGAGAAGCGTTCTCGAATCGTCGGCAGGGCGCCCAACGCCGCAAGCAACAACGCCACGATGCCCCCCGCGACAAGGCGTTTTCCCAAGATTCGATCGCGAACATAACCGGTTTGTTGAAGAACCTCTGCGGTGCTTTCCCAGAGCAGTTCCCCGCGGGCGCCGGCCGCGAGAAGCCCAATCCAAGCTAGCGCAGAAGGGAGCGCAAACCCGGCGAGGAGATGTCCGGTGGCGCGCCAGTGGCCCCGCAGCATGCGGAGCAGCAGGAGGAAGGCGAGCATCCCGCCCGCGGCGAGTCCGGCGTCGAGCTTGGTGTAGCATTGAGTCCCCAGGAGGATTCCCGCGAGAAAATCTGCCTCGGGGCGACGGCGGCGGACGAGGAAGAACGCGGTCCAGAGCAGGACGCTCACGAATCCCGAGGTGGAATAGCCGAGGATGTAACGCGAGTTGGACGGGAGGAAGGCGACCGTCGCGACGAACAACAGCGCGAGCCGCGCGGCGTCGAAACGACCGTCTTTGGGCCGCAGCAAGCGCAACACCATCGCGATTCCCGCGAGGATGAGCGCGGCGGTCGAGATCCAAAGCGCCGCGAGCGCGCCTCCCTTGAAGGTGAAGAATGGCGCCATTATCGCCGCGGTGAGGATCCCGTAGGTCGGGATGAAGTCGCGGTAGGGAACATGGCCGAGCCAGAGGCGGTGGGCGTCGGCAAACTCGAGCGACCAGTCTCCGGTGGCGCCGTATCCCCACCATCCCCAACCCAGAGCGGCGAGGAGCGTGAGGGCGAGGGTGGCCGGCGCGAGCGGGTGCCGGGCGAATCTCATGCGTTCAGCGCGACGGCGCGCGCGGATGGACGGGATCGATCACGGCCTTCTGACGAGCCGCGCGGCGGTATTCGTCTCCGACGACCTTGAGGCCGAGGACAAAGAGGAGCGAGGAGACGTAGTAGCGCAGCACGCGCAGGATGCTCATCTTCGATTGCCCCCAGTTGCGCCCGCTCCACTGCGTGGGCACCTGCTTGATCCGGTCCGTGAGGAGCACCGCCTTGAGAGAGAGTTCGATGGTGATGTTGAACTTGTGCGCGAAGAGCGGTTTGAACTGATCGAGCAGCGTCCGTCGGTAGCCCTTGAAGCCGTCCGTGTAATCGTTGAAACGAAAACCGAAGAGGAGCATCAGCATCCAGTTCGAGAAGCGATTAATCCAGAGCTTGAAGGCGGGATAGCCCGTGACCGACCCGCCGCGCATGAAGCGACTCCCGAAAACCGCGTCGTTTCCCTCTTCGAGCGCCCGGTAGTAATCGAGAATGTTCTCGCTCGAGTTGCAGGCGTCCGCGGAAGAGATCACCACGAACTCGCCCTTCGCGAGGTCGATCCCGGTGGAGACCGCGGTGCCGTAGCCGGATTTGCCGCGCCGGTTGAAGGCGTGGACCTCGGGAAACTCCCCCGCAAGCCCCTCCAGGACCTCCGCGGTGTTGTCGGCAGCCACGTCGTTGACGACGACGATCTCGAAGGGCGCCCCGCTGGCGCGCAGGGCACGCACGTAGTCGGAGAGCACGGGTCGGATCGTGCCGGCCTCGTTCATCGCCGGAATGATCACCGAGAGCATGGGACGCGGACCGGCGGCGGGCTGGGAAGGGGGAGGGTTCACCGGGGAATCGACGCAGCCAATGCCCGCGCGCGGGCGACGACGCGAACGTTTTCAACGCCGGCCTCGAGGCTGCTGTCGGGTGTGCCACCGTAGAAAACGGCTCGAACGAAGTCAACGGCCACCCTTCGGACCGCGACCATCCGGTCCCCCAGCGCGGACGGGGACGCGGCGTCGAGCAGCGTCGCGCGGTGGCCGTTGGGCCTCTCGAAAAGGACGTCCCAGCCGGCGAAGTAATTCGAGGGTTCCCGGTCCACCACGAGCAGGCGGCCTTCCGCGCCCGCGAACGCGAGATGAAGTCCTTCGTCGCGTTCGGCGACGGTATCCATTTCGATCCGCGCTTCCGCGCCATCCGCCGATCGGAGGGTCAGATCAAAGGCGTCCTCCGCGGTAATTCTCCAAGAAACGCCTGCGGCGGACGGACGCTCGGGCACGCGGACGCGGGGTTCGAAGGAGAGCGCCTCGAGGCGGCCGAGGAGAAGCGTGCAGAGGTCCACGAGGTGGCAGCCGAACGAAGACATTGCGCCGCCGCCGCGTGCGGCGTCATATTTCCACGACCCGGGTGGAGGCGGGGCGACGCGCGCATTGATTTTCCATGAGATTGTCAGGGAGAGGGGGCGTCCAATGCGCGAGAGATGTTTTCGCACCATTTCAAAGGCGGGGATCTTGCGAATTTCGAAATCCACGCATCCCACTCGTTTTCCGCGTTGCGCATCGCGGGCGAGGGCCTCCGCGACAGAGGGGCAAAGGGCAAGAGGTTTTTCACAAAAGAGATGAAGTCCCGAAGCGAGCGCGACCGCCGCGGCGCGTTCCTGCTCCAGAGGCGGCAGGGCGATCGCCGCCGCATCGAGTTCCGCGGTTCGCAGCATGGTTTCCCAATTGGGATACGCGAGGCACCCCGGAGGGAGTCGCGCGGCGCCAACGGACCGTCCCGAGATCGCGACTACCCGGACGCCCTCGATTCCCGCGAAGACCGGCAGGAGCACACGGAGGCCGAACCCGGCGCCCGCGATGCCGAGGCGGAGGCTTGTCGGATTTTTGGGATCAGAGTTCACCCTCGGCGACGCGAACAGAGGGGAGGGGAACGATGATCTTCGAACGGAGACCTTTTGCGCGCATCTTGCGGACGATGTCGCGCGCATAGTGCCAGGAAAGAATGAGGGCGTACTCGGGCTGCTCGTCGAAGAGGCGTTTCTCGTCCACAATCGGAATGTGGGTCCCCGGCGTGAACTTGCCGACCTTCAAGCAGGTGGACTGCTCGGCGATGTAGGGCAGCAGATCGGGGGAGATGCCGCACCAGGTCAGCAACGTCGCGGCGCGACCGGGACAACCGATGCCGGCGACCGTCTTGCCCTCATCCCTGAGGCGGACGAGCAGACTGCGGAGTTTCTGCCGGCTGGTCTGCGCGTCGCGGGCGAATTTCTGGTAGGCGCCCGACGCGTAGAGTCCGGCCTTTTCCTCTTCGGCGAGGAGATTCCTGACGTTTTCGGAGAAAGGACGACCGCGCCCCTTTTGCGCGTAGATACGGATCGAGCCGCCGTAGTTCGGGATGCGCTCGGCGTCCACGAGGCTGAAACCCTGCGAGTCGAAGAGTTTCGCCAGCGGCTTCAGCGAGTAGAAACGCAGATGTTCATGGTAGATCGAGTCGTATTGGAGCGTCGCAAGGATATCGAGGAGGTAGTGCGACTCGGAGATGAAGACGCCGTTCTCGGTCAACAGCATGTGAATGCCCCGGAGAAGCGTGCCGAGGTGGTTGACGTGAGCAAAGACGTTGGTCGCCGTGACGAAGGCGGCAGCCCCCTCGGTGTCCACAATACGCTGGGCCATGTTGAGGTTGAAGAAACCCTGGGTGGTCGGGATGCCCTTTTCGTTGGCGACGCGCGCGATGTTGGTAGCCTCGACGCCGCGCACGCGGAAACCGAGCTTTTTGAATCCCTCGAGAAGCGTACCGTCGTTGGACCCGATGTCCACGGCGAGGGCGTCTCGCGACGCGGGGAATTTCTCCTGTCCTCGTTCGGCGGTGGCCTGGAGGTTGCGCTTGAGCGTTTCGGTGATCCCGCTGAGGTAGGGGTAATCGGGATGGAACAGGAGCGCGGGATCCACCGAGTAATCAATTTGGACGAGGCCGCAGTCCATGCATCGGACGAGGCGCAACGGATAGAGGGTCTCCGGTCCACGGACCTGCTCGGGGGTGAGCGGAGAATCGCAAAGCGCGTTGTGCCCGAGATCCAGGATGAACTCGAGATGAGAGGAGAGGCAGATCTGGCAGCCCGTGATGGGGCCCGGCCGAAGGTTGATTGCGTCGAACGTGCTCATGAGAAAGGTGGACGCGCATCGTGCCGCCCGGGCAGGAGGTTTGCAAGGCATGCCGCGGCAAGGACCAGCAGAGCCCAAGTGTGCGGGCCAAGATAACGGAATTCCAGATGGATGGGCGCATACACGGCGATGAATACCCAGTAACCGGCCGCCACCCACACGAGGCGTCGCCATTGCGCGCGGCGAACCCAGAATGCCGCGAGGCTCAATATTCCCACCAGCGTCTCAAAGGCCCTTGCGCCGAACTTGAATGCAAAGGCGAAGGGGTGTTCCAACAGGTAGGCGAGGCGGCCGCGCCCCGTCATGAGATGATAGGCGCGATAGGATTGGGCCTCTCGACCAAGGAGGTCGTACCCCCATTCCATTGGAAGCCATGGCGCCGCCAAAATCCGGCCGCCAATCAACCCTGCATACCAACCTGGACGTTGACGCAGAATATCCAGGACAAGCCGGCGCATCTCGGGAGGCTCGCGGAACAAGCCTCTCGGGGCGCCATCCGCATTCCGACGACTCGTTTCCAGCCGCCCGACTTTCGCCGCCAACGCGCGATCGTTCAGGGCAAGACCACCGGCAATTCCCCAGTAAAACCCCTCCTTGATTCCGACCTCGCGCCCGACCCATTCCTTGTTGCGCAGCACCCACGGAACGAGACACGCTGCGAGAAAAAGATAGGTCACGCCGAAGCAGATCGCCACGCGCCGGAGAGGGAAGGAGAGGAGGCCGACCATGCAAAGGCCGCCCGTCAACACCATGAGGTTGGTCCTCATGAATGTCGCGCAGACGAGAGAGAGCGACGCAAGGAGCAACGATCCGCGGCCGCCTTCCTGAAGATAGCGCAAGACAAACCACGCCGTCAGGACGGCGAACACCGCTTCCCACGCCTCTTTGCTTGCCATCTGGGCCAAGAAAGCGCCCGGGAGCCAGACGGCGTACAGCCAACCCGAGAAGACACCCGCGCGCTCGCCGAACAGACGATGCCCGATGTTCCATACTGGAAACACCAGAAGGCTGCTTGCCAGAGCTTGAATGAGTTTTACCGTCCAAAATGTTGGCGGCGAGGCAAAGAACCAGACGGCAGCCAGAATCCATGGATAACCCGGCATATCTGTCGCATGATAGTAGGCGTAGGCGCCGGCGGGAGGAGGAGGATACTGCCACGGCTGAAGGAGTCGCGGGAGCGCGCGAAACTGTTGGTCGTCCACCAAACGAACATGGTCGTCAATCACCCGCAAGCCCTGGCCATCCATCAGCGAAAGCGCTTGGAGGGCAAAACCGTGTTCGTAACCATAGGCGGTCAGCCGTTCGCCGAACCACGCAAAAAACAGGAGTCGGGCGGCAAGACAGACGACGAAAGCCGGCATCGCGCGAATCAGCCACGTTCGCGAAGCCCGTCGAGCAGAGGGGATCATCGAAGGGGCCGTATCCCCGACTATGGAAGCGCTCTTGGCGCAGAAATCTCTATTTGTTTCAGGCATGATGTGCGGAGCGACGATCGCGCGGGGTCGCCTCCGTCAAACACCTTCCGTTGGGAGGAGACGTTGCGACCCTTGCAAGAAAGAAGCAGGGAATCAAGTCGCGCCCTTGGCCCCAAATCCTCGCATAAGGCATGGAGAAACCCATCCTCGCTTGATCAATGCGTGATGCCCTCACCGCGTTTTGTATTGAAGCCGCGGCGACGGGCCGCCGGCGGCGGCGTCCTCCCTCGCTTCGCGACCGAGCGGATTTTCCTCAAGCATAGACGATGGAAAGGGAGGGCGAGGCCGCCGGCCGGGCCGTCGCGCCCTTCTTGTGGGGAGTCCGGAATCTCGATACGCCCACCCGCCCGGTCCTCCATGGATGATGATGAGGAAGCTCTCAAAAATGGAGATGATCCGTGAATTGGGGTTGGCCGGGACGAAGGGCGCATCCCGCGCCATGCTCGCGACGCAGTCGCGCATCGGTTAAACCGGAGGCTTGCGGAGCATGCGGATTTGGGATCGAGACGGCAGGAAAGCTGATGAAAAGCGTCGCCAATCCCGCGGCGAGATATTTCACCTTGGAGTGGGAAATAACCGAGCTAGAGTGAGAGGCCATGAGTTTCCGCAAAAGACTCTTGTTCGCGCTCGTGGGGACGGCGCTCACCCTCGCGGCCACGGAAGGCGCGCTGCGAATCCTTCTCCTGATCGCGCGCAAGGACCTCGACGGAATTCGCAAGAGCTACGCCAATATTCTCGATTCCCGCGGTGACGGACAGAGCGCCTATGTGACCGACCATCCCTATCTCCCCCATCTTCCGCGCCCGTCCTCGCTGATGATTTCGACGTACGACTATCCGATGGGAGGAAAAATCGAACGGCGGGCCCGCATCAACTCGCTCGGTTTTCGAGGGCCTGAGCTGGAAAAACGCGACGCGCGCACCTTCCGGATCGCCTGTTTGGGCGGTTCGACCGTGGAGGGATGCCTTCCGGATCCCGATCACTGGCCGGGCCTGGTGGGAGAGCGCTTGAGGAAGACATATTCCGACCGCCGCATCGAGATCATCAACGCGGGAGTCAGCAACTACGCCTCGACCGACACTCTTGTGCGTTTCGTGTTGCAGGTCCTTCCGCTTCAACCCGACTGCGTGGTAGTTTACGACGGCGTCAACGATCTCTTCGCTCTCGGCGCCGACGGGCTAAAAAACGATTTCTCTCATATACGAAAGCGGCTGCCGCCGATTCCCACGCCTTTCGATTATTGCCCAAAGTGGTTCGAAAAGAGCGCCCTTTTCGTCTGTCTCCGCCGCATGGCCTCGGACCTCTGGTTTCATCGCACGAACAATCTCGTTATGCTGACGATCCAGGACTTTACGCGGAGCGATCCGCATTCCATGGCGGGGCGCGAGATCTTTCGAAGAAATCTGATGGATCTGGCCTTCCTCTGTCGGGGATACGGGATCCGATTGATCTTGTGCACGTTCAATCAGTATACATTCGATGCTCAAGGGAAGGTCGTTGCCAACCCCATCTTGGATCAGAAGCGGGCGACGCTGAATGCCATCGTTCGTCGGGTTGCCCATGAAACCCGGGCCGAGTTGCTTGATCTGGAGGGAGCTTTGCCTCCCGGCCGCGCTTACTACCTCGACGGCGCGCATTTCACGCGTTTGGGAGAGGAGCGCATGGCCGATCTCGTTTCCGCAAAAATCCGGGCAATCTACGGATCTCGCCTGGCGCCGTCCACTCCTGAGGTTCCCTCGGAATGATGCGATCCCTTCCCGGTGGGGCAGGCAGGGTGTTTCTCTGGCAGCGGGTGAACCAGGCGGTTTATCTCGCGCGGAACATCGTGCTCGCGCGATACATCGTTCCTGCGGACTACGGGGATTTCGCCGCCGCCCTGAATCTCGCCTCCTATGTGGCGATCGCGAGCGCGCTGGAGTTCCGCACCGCCTTCTTCTCGAAGCCCGACCTCGGCGAGGACGCCACGCGCACGCAATGGTCGGCCGAGGTCCTCCTCAACACCTTTTCGCTCCTCCTCGGACTGGGGCTCGCGCCGCTTCTCGGAGCGGAGTATTCGCCGGAGGTCCTCATCGCGATGGTGGGCCTGCTCGCCGTGGGAGTGCTCGATGCGGGTTACTCGACCCATCTCTACCTCGTTGAGAAACGGATGGAGTTTCCGTTCCTCACTGCTTTACGCACATTCGTAAACCTTCTCGGCTTTGCCCTTTGCCTGGCCCTCGCGATGGCGGGATGGGGTTGGAAAGCGCTGCTCGTTGATCGCGTGGCGATTGCGCTTGTGACGGGCGTGGTCCTGTGGGCTCACACGGGTTGGCGTCCCTCCCTTCGGCTGCACCGCCCGAGTCTTCGTTGGTACTGGGGATTTGTCAGCGTGATGTTCCTCAACGCGCTCTGGGGCAAAGTGCTCTTTGGTTTCGACATCTTCGCCATCACCCGTCGCCTCGGGGGCGTTTTCACGGGAATCTACAACATGGCGATGAAATGGGCGCTGATCCCGATGGAACTCGGCGCGGGATTCCTCGCGGTGATGGCGCTCTCCCTTTACTCCAAGGAGCGGGTCCGCGGGCCCGAGGCCGTCCGCGCCGCGTACGGGGAGGTCACGTTTCACATCGTCCGGTTCTCCACCGCGATCGCGGTCCTGATGGCGCTCTTCATGCAGGACCTCTTCTGTTTCGCCTACGGGCCCGAGTGGCGCCAGGGGGCGTGCAACGCCGACGCCCCCGCAGGGATCGGGGACCCCCGGCTGCTGCGCCCTTCCGGCTCCTACCCCGCCTGCGCCAGCCCCTACGGCGCCATGGACATGGAGGGGAACGTGTCGGAGTGGGTCGAGACCACCGATCCGAGGTGGGCCGGGGAGGCCTGGCTCGCGGGCGGCACCCTGTGGACCGGCGTGTACGGCCGCGGGTGCGCCGCGCGCCACGCCCACGGGAACGGACAGACCAGCACCGAGGACGACGGCTTCCGCTGCTGCGCCGATCCCGCGCGGTGATGGTAGAGTCCCCCTCACCCGGGGGCGTTCGCCCGGCCCGGGGGAGGAGGAGAGCCCCATGTCCCGCCCGCTTCCCGCC